>CALZLE010000158.1 GCA_945788205.1 uncultured Desulfuromonadales bacterium | reverse complement strand
TCTCGCGCATCCCCTTGATGGCCGCCTTGGCCGGTTTGAGGCCGCTCTCAACATGCCGGTGGACGTTTTCCAGCACGACGATGGCATCATCGACCACCAATCCGACCGCCAGCACCATCGCCAGCAGGGTCAGGGTGTTTATGGAGAAGCCGAGTGCCCACATCAGGGTAAAGGAGCCAACCAGTGAAACCGGGATAGTAACCAGCGGAATCAGAGTGGAACGAACCGAGCGCAGGAAGATAAAGATGATCAGCAGCACCAGCCCAACCGCTTCGAAGATCGAACTGAAGACATTCTCGATGGAACGCTCGATAAAAATCGATGAATCGTAAACGACTTTGGTTTTCATCCCGTCAGGGAAAGATTTCTGCATCTCCGGTAACACCTCGCGCAATGCCTGGGAGATGTCGAGGGGATTGGCAACCGATTGCTTGACCAAGCCGATAGCAACCGCTTGTCCACCATTGTAGCGCAGTTTTTCCCGCACCGATTCGGGACCGACCTCAGCCCGGCCGACGTCCTGCAAACGGACCAGGGTACTGCCCGATTTGCGGACAATTATATTCTCAAACTGCTGCGGCGAGTTGAGACTGGTATCGGACAGAACGGTGAACTCACGGGCCGTGCTTTCCAGCCGGCCACCCGGTACTTCGATGTTCTGAGCGCGGATCGCGTCTTCAACATCCTGCGGAGTAACACCGCGTGCGGTCAACAGCGCCGGGTCGAGCCAGATGCGCATCGAGTATTTACGGCCGCCGAAGATCGTTGCTTCGGCCACTCCATCGATCATCTCCAACTGGTCGGTCACGTAGCGATCTACGTAATCGGTGATCTCTTCGGTGCTGTGCTTTTCACTGGAGAAGGCCATGTAAAGAATCGGGTCAGCGTCGGCCTCGACCTTGGCAATGACCGGCTCCTCGATATCATACGGCAGATCAGCTCGCACCCGGCCGACCCGGTCGCGCACTTCGGCCGCTGCGTCATCGGCATTACGCTCCATCTTGAAGACAATACTTATTTGACTCTGCTCTTGCCGGCTCTCCGAGGTGATGGTCTTGATCCCCTCGATTCCCGAGAGGCTGTCCTCGATAATGGTGGTGACTTCTGTTTCAATAATTTCGGGACTGGCACCCTGATAAACAGTGATTACCGAGACGGTCGGCTCGTCGATATTTGGATATTCGCGTACCGTCAAGCGGTCGTAGGCGACCAGGCCGATCAGTACGATCAGCAGGCTCATCACCGTCGCCAGCACCGGGCGTTTAACACTTGTTTCTGATATTTTCATGATTGCTATCCTGTATTTTCACCCATGCCCCAGCCCTCTCCCTCTCTGCGTCGAGTAGAAGGGGGAGGGCTCTTCCCAAACAGGGAAAAGGCCGGGACACGAGACTTAATTTTTTGCGAACAGGGCCGGATCAGCAGGCAGAGCATGCACCGGGCTACCAGGACCGATCTTCTGATGTCCGCCTGTAACAACCACATCGCCTGCGTTGAGACCGCTGGTGATTTCAACCCAGCCTTTTACGCGGGTGCCAGTTTCGACCGGAACCATCTGCGCTTTACCTTCGACAACTTTGAAAACCAGCTTGGTATTCGGCTGCGGAATCAGCGCTTGCTCTGGAATAAACAGGGCGTTGGTCCGAGTCGCGACACTCAGCTGCACCTTAACGAATTGGCCGGGAAACAGTTGATGATCGGCATTATCGAGCAGACCACGTACGACCAAACTACGGCTCTGCTCATCGACCTGCGGATCAATGGCGTAGACCAGAGCTGCAAAGCTGCGTTGCGGATAAGCATCCGACTGCAGTTCAACCTTCTGGCCGGTTTTGACCTCGGCGATGTATTTTTCCGGAATGGAGAATTCGACCTTCAACTGTTCGATCGCTTCCAGGTTGACCAACGGTTGACCCGGCTGGATGTAGTCACCCAGACTGACCTGACGTAGACCGAGAGTGCCAGAGAAGGGGGCTTTGATCGTGGTTTTTGCCAGCTGAGCTTGGGCCAAGCGGACACTCGCTTCATCAAGCTGCCACTTGGCATAAGCTTCATCCCGCTCCTGCTTAGAGACGGCGTGATCTTTGAGCAAGTTTTCAGCGCGTTGATAATTTGATTTGCTCAGATCGCGGCTGGCGACAGCGCGGTCCAGCTCGGCCTGTAAAACAGCACTGTCGAGCTTGATGAGAAGTTTGCCCTGTTTAGTCTGTTCTCCCTCACCAAAACCGATCTTTTCGATCCGTCCGGCGATTTCAGCGGCAATCACCACCGATTCTTCAGAACGCAGACTACCGACCGCAGAGAGCAGCTTGTCGCTGTCGGCAATCCGGACTTCCGCAGTTTCCACCGGCATCGGCGGCATTGCTGGAGGAGCAGCCTGTTTTTCCGGCTCCGAAGCCATCAGCTGCGGTCCGTACATCAGGCCGACTCCTGCAGAAACGACCAGCAGGCCGACAAAGATTAGGGCCAGCAGGCCGGTTCTGGGACGCCGCCGTGTCGCAGGCCCATCTTCAGGGCTGGATTGTTCATTTATTTCGTGTTTTTCCTCTGTCATGATATCCCCTTCTACTTCTCTTTGGAGTGAACGCTCACTCCGGGATTTGGTGAAAAAAGATGGAACCCTCGTAAAGTGGTTCCCTTTTCATGCTATGGAGTGAATGATCGCTCCGAATTATGGGCAAAGTATTGGCGGGCGCATCGACCCGCCAGCGTGCTTAAATTTACAATTTAAGGCTATCCCAGCTCGCAGCAATAACTGCCTGAATCATCTCTTCAGTCAATTCCAAATAGCCGGTAAAATGATCTCTGGTCAACATAAGCATCGGGCCGAAACAGAGACCGAACAAAAGTTCGTCCGGCAGGTCCTTAACAACCTGTCGCTCGGCCCCCTTGCGCAATATCTGCAGAATCGGCCGCTCGCAAGTCTCTTTCTCGGAGCGCACCTTGGCAATGCCGTAAGGCGAGTTGTAGTACATTTCGAGAAACCTGAATTCGTGGGGGTTTTCGAGAAAAAAGTGGAAGACCCGCTTGAGAATACGCAAGACATTCTCACGAACCGGCGCCTCGACATCAATACCTTCACTCATTGCCGGGCGAAGCCGCCCATCAATCTCTTCGTGCAACGCATCAATCAACGCATCTTTATTTTCAAAATAACGATAGATGGTCCCGGTCCCCACGTTGGCCACCTTGGAGATCTGCGACGTCGGAGAACCGTGGAAGCCGTTCTCAGCAAAAATTTCCAGCGATGCCTGTAGGATAGCTTCTCTTTTATCGATCGGTTTGTTTGTCATCTAAGTACATCCTCAGTGCGGAGTGAGCGTTCAGTCCACTCATTTATATGCCTCTGCCTGGCTGATGTCAACAGGGTATTTTGACTTATTTATCTATTGCTTGCTGAACTGCTGGCCTCGTTGCGATTATTGACTTGAGAAATCCATGGCGATAAGCTGCAGCTTGTCGATATTTAAAAAGAAAAATAGTATTTTTATGTTGCCATACTGATAAAGAGACAAATGATTAACGATTATCTTCTTTATGTTACCTTAGCGATCACAGTCACTGCTATCCCTGGTCCTGCTGTTGTCCTGACGATAATAAACAGTCTCAGGGATGGCTACAAAGCAGCTATCGCAAATATTTTCGGTAACTTCATTGCAATGCTCATATTATCGACCCTTTCTGCTGTTGGCCTAGGCACCATCATCCTTGCTTCCTCTGGCTTGTTTGCCGCCATTAAGTTTTTTGGTTGTGTTTATCTTGTTTATCTTGGGCTCAAAGTGTGGAGAACGTCACATTCGCAAGAAAACCAGAGCCACGAGGTTCAGCACAATAACAAAAGAGAATTTGTTGCGATGTTTAAGGAAGGATTTGCCGTTGGCATATCCAACCCTAAAGCCATAGCATTCTTCACAGCGCTTTTCCCTCAATTTATTGATTCATCCCGGGCCTTTATTCCGCAATTTCTGACCCTTATTCTGACGATTGAGGGAATTTCATTCTTCGTATTAACGGGTTATGCACTTTTGTCCTCCGTAGCTTCACCATACCTATCAAAAGAAAAAACCATGGCTTTTTTCAACAAGGTAACCGGCACAGCGTTTATTGGTTTCGGAGTTTCCTTAATATACGAAAAGTAAAGGAGTAGATAGCTCTCTTCAACCACACTGAGTGGATTAATGGCCTGGCTCCTGGAGGCTCAAGTCTCCACTGGTACCGTTTCAGCTTCAGCCACAAACCGTTTCTTACTCTTTTTCGTCATTGCCAGATAGTTTCCTCCAAGAATCATCAGGACTCCAACCACCGCAGGTGATGTCCACTGGAAATCCTCCCAAATTGTGGAAAGCAGCAACGCCACCAACGGAAACAGCAGGGTTGCATAAGCGGCACGACCGGGACCGATGCGGCCAACCAAGCTAAGAAAACAACCAAAGGCAATCACCGAACCGAACAGGGACAGATAAAACAGCGACCCCATATAGGCGAAGGTTGGTTCAATGATCAGTGGCGCTCCACTAAAGAGTGAAATCACCAGCATCAGCAGCGCACCGTACGCCATACCAAAGGCGTTGGTCTGGATGATCGGCAAACCTTTTTTCTGATTGCGGGCGGAGAGGATGTTGCCAAGGGACGCAAGATAGGTGGCGAGAAAACAGTAGCCGAGGGCCAACAAAGAGTCGCCCGCCGCGGCAAACTGAGCAACCTCCGACCAGAACATCAGCGTCAAACCGAGCAATCCGATCAGTCCACCAAGCAGCACCTTCAATTCCACGGGAGTCCCGAGGAACAGTCGACCGTTGAGCAGGTTCATGATGACGATAGTCGAAAAAACCACCGCCGCCAGGCCGCTGGTTAGAGTTAACTCGGCGAGATAGAAAAACAGATAGTTCAGAGCGAACAGTTGACTGCCCTGCAACGCCATAAATAACTGGTCGTGACGAGTAAAATTAAGGGAACGACGGGTGATCAGACACCAGAGAAACAGCATCAGCGAAGCCAGAGCAAACCGATAAGCGATGGAAACCGATGGCGCAACAGCGCCAAGCTGAAACTTGATTGCCAGCCAGGTAGAACCCCAGATCAGGACCGTCATTGTATAGAAAAGAAAGTTGGCCACTTTGTCTCGCTACAAAAAAACTACAAATTACGCCGGTCCATCAGCGCCTCAACCAGAAGCCCGGTTGGAATTGCCAGGGCAATAGTGATCAGCGCTCGCGCCAGCGAGAAAGGCCAGCCGAGAAAGCCGACTTCGACCGGGATCATCTGCAGCTTGACCGCGTAGCTGGTCAAAACGATGGTAATCACCGCCCAGCGTGCGCCCTGCTTCTGGATACTCATCAACAACGGAAAAATAATATATGCCGGGCCGATCAGCACAGTACCACACAGAGCGGCAATCAACAGTCCCTTGATGCCCCCTTCGCGGCCAAGCAGGCGGACGATCAGTTCACGGCTGATCCAAATCTGCAACAGGCCGACCAGTCCAAACACAGAAATAATCAGCAAGGTGACCGAGAAAAAAGTGCTGGTTCCGATGTTCAACGCATTTGCGGCCCGCACAGGCGCGACAAAAAAAGCGTAGAGATAAAGACCGATGGTAAACAGCAACAGCCACTGGCTGCGAATCAGGGTACGGATCACAACAGCACTCCCAACAACAAACCACTGACCATTGCAGCAAGAAAACTAATCCCATTACGCAACAGGGCAAACCGACTCCCAAAGGTTTGAGCTTCGAAGGGCAGGGTAATAATGCCGACGGAGATCCAACTGAGAATAAAGGCCGCGATCGCCGGTGGCCAGGCACCAGCATCAAGAAGTGACCCGGCGAGAGGATAGGCCGCCAATGGTGGCCCAATGGCGACAGCTCCAGCGGAAGCACCGATCAACAGGCCAATAACTCCGCTCGATTCTCCGAGCCACTGTGTAACCAGCTCGGCCGGGAGAAATTCCTGAAACAGCCCGACTAAACCGAAAATGGCAACCAACAGGGGCAGGAGCTTCAACAGCGACTGGCCGGCGATCTTCAGCGATTGCCCGGTTTTTTGCCGATCAATAAACAGCAAAGCCAGATAGGCGCTGCCGATCAGTATCAAATATACAAATCCAACATTGGTCATCTATAACATCCCTACAATTTGCAAATTTCTCGTTCCGCAGTATCCTACTCCCAACAAGCGACAGGAACAATGGTGCAGATTAAAATCATCTCTTGACAGCTATTACCAGAACTGTATAATCGTTACCGATTTAGTTACCAATCAGCCTATTTTATTAAAAGGAGTGGATCCAATGAAGAAATTTGTTTGTACGATTTGTGGTTATGTTCATGAAGGGGATTGCCCACCAGAAGCCTGTCCTCAGTGTAAAGCACCTGCCTCCAAATTTGTTGAGCAAGCAGCTGGCGACGCCCTCGCATGGGCTGACGAGCACCGTATTGGTGTTGCCAAGGATGTTGACCCGGACATCATTGAAGGTCTGAAAATGAACTTCACTGGCGAGTGCACCGAAGTCGGTATGTACCTGGCAATGAGCCGCCAAGCTGAGCGCGAAGGCTACCCTGAGATCGGCGAAGCCTACAAGCGGATCGCCTGGGAAGAAGCTGAGCACGCCGCCAAGTTTGCCGAGCTGCTGGGTGATGTGCTGGTCGCTGACACCAAAACCAACCTGCAGATGCGTGTTGACGCTGAGCACGGTGCCTGTCAGGGCAAAAAAGATCTGGCCACCAAAGCCAAGCAGCTCAACCTGGACGCCATCCACGACACCGTCCACGAAATGTGCAAAGACGAAGCACGCCACGGTTCGGCCTTCGCTGGCCTGCTGAAGCGCTACTTCGGCTGAGCAACAACAAAAGCTTGATCGAAAAGGCCTTCCGGAAACGGGAGGCCTTTTGGTTTAAATTGCTGTCAGGATTCTGGCGATTTTCTCCTCCTGAAGAAGATGGCTCCGTAGATCATTAGATTGATCAGCACCACTCCCACCCCGAGCACAATCTGCATATCTCTTGTCAACGCATCCGGATAAATGGCCGCCAGCAAATACTCTTCGATAAAACCGCCACTGTAGCCTTCGGCACCGGCACCTCGGCGCAACCGGTTCTCCAGAGGCGTCAACGGGCAGATCCAACCGCTGAATTCGATCCAGGCTCCCCATACGACAGCAGGCAGGTGCAACCAGATACACTTGCGCCAACGCAGGACCAATAAGCCGCCGAAAACAACAAAAAGAATAAAACCGAAATGCAGTAGAACCAGCAGGTCGGCACCCAGGTCGGCACGCATCAGATTTCAAGCAGCAGGTCGGTTTTGGCCGCCATGACAAAATCGTTGCGATGCAGGCCACCGATCTTGTGCGTCCACCAGCTAACTGTCACCTTGCCCCACTCGGTCAAGATCGCCGGATGGTGCTGCTCCATCTCGGCAATCTCGCCGACCCGGTTGGTAAAGGCAAGGGCCTGCGTAAAGGTTCTGAACTTGTAGCAACGGACGAGGCGGGCAACTCCGTCACTTTCGAGAATATCCCAGTCGGGAATTTGCGCTAGAAACTGTTTGATTTCGGCATCGGCTGCCAAAGGGGCACCGCTACGACAGGGTTCGCAGTCTTGTCTGTGCAGATCGCTCATGAGGCTCTCCTTTCACCGAAGACTGTTTTCATCCTACCATTTTACCTCTTGTTGTCCGACTTGCGCACCCACCCTGTCAAAGAATCGACAGCAACGTTCATTTTGATTCCGTCGCAGGTATTTAGTGCGATCAGGTACCGCAACTTTTCGCCGGTGGCCAGCCTGCGGTTGAACGGTTCTGCAGTACCAGCCGGCGTCGTGAACAAGCAGCGGATCAACAGACTCTTGCCTGCTGTCGAGTAACCGGCTATGGTTGTCGCCTGCCTCTCCAGGAGAGAAATCATGGGCAAAACCCGCACCCGAAATTTACTACTGCGCTACCAGAAAGAGCGGCAGAAAAACGTGTTGGCGGAACCAGGCGAGCATCAGTTTATTCTGGTGCTTGATAACCTGAAACCGGGCTTCAACGTACCTAAAATCTTCCGCAGTGCTGAAGCATTCGGCGCCGCAGCGGTTCATCTTATCAACATCGGCCCTTTCGACCCCTCTCCTGCAAAAGGCTCCTTTCGCAAGGTTCCGGCAGTATTTCATGATGATTTTGGGAGTTGTTTTCGAGAATTGAGCGAACAGGGCTATACATTGTTTCGGCTGGCACCAGATGCTGAGAACAATCTCTGTAATTGTGAACTCCCGCAGAAGAGCGCTTTCATTCTGGGGCATGAAGAATTCGGCTGCAGTTTTGATCCTGCAGAATACACCTCAATCCAATCGTTAAGTATTCCGCAGTACGGCAGCGTGCAAAGTTTGAATGTCAGCGTCGCCTCGTCGGTGGTGATGTTCGAATACATCCGGCAGCACAGTCAAATCGGCGGGTAAAACATCAACGTCCTTGTAACTGCAACAAAAACGGTAAATCCAGCTTTCGTTCCTCAATAAACTGTCGCGTTGCGGCAAACCCCTGCGCCAATACTTTGCTGAGCTGAAATTCTGTCTCCAGCCAAACCTGATAAATCAGATTACCACTAAGCGCCACACTGAATGTATCCCGCATGGCGACCATAGAGACCGATTCAAGTTCCAATCCTAATTCTTGAGATGTGGCCAGATAATGGGTCGGAAAAGCGACAATTTCGGGATTGAGGCTGCTAAGAAAAGCTTCTTTTTCCTGCGGGTGCAGATCGGCAAAATCGACGGCACACCAGCTACTGTTGCGCGTTGAGAGCAGAGCCCGACAGGAGAGAGGTCGAAGCGGATAAATGCTGCAACTGCCATCTTCGACAGCGAGAAACGGGCAACCGCCAAGTTGAGCACGAAACTGACGCAGAAACTCTTTCAGGTTTTCGGCCTGTTGACTGATTTGCCGCAAAAGCGGAAGCTTTGCCGTGAGGGCTTGCCGCTGATCAGCAGACAGATTATTCGCTATTGCGACCGCTTCGACAAAGCTGCAGTTCACCGCCAACGTGCAGCAATTGCTGCAACCTTTGGTGCAGAAGAGCTGAAATTGAGTATTTTCGGTTTGACAGAGAAGGTCTGTCTGTTGGTCAAGTTGTCGCCCGGAGGCACTCAGATTTTCCAGCAGTTCCGGCCAACTCATCAGGCGACCCGGTTTTGCGGTGCTCCGGCCTGAAATGCCTTGATGTTGGCGATCGCAATGTCGAGCAGTCTTTGTCTCGCTTCTGCGGTTGCCCAAGCGATGTGAGGTGTGATGAAACAGTTCGGCGCACTGAGCAACGGATTGTCTTCACTCGGCGGCTCGCTGGAGAGAACATCCGCCGCAAATCCACCGAGGTAGCCATCATTCAAAGCTTCTGCAACCGCCGCTTCGTCGATCAAGTCACCGCGGCCGGTATTGATCAGCAGGGTTCCCTCTTTTACCCGCGCCAAACGGGCGGTATTGACAAGATGTTTGGTTTCACTGGTCAGGGGACAATTGAGGCTAATAATGTCGCATTCAGAGAAAAGGGTGTCGATATCGACAAACTCAAGGCCTTTTTCTTCCTTGTATTTATCGGGGTTGGCGGTTTGAACCAAAACCTTCATCCCAAACGCGCGGGCAATTTCTGCCACTTGGTGACCGATCTGACCATAACCGACGATGCCGAAGGTTCTTCCGGCCAACTCAAACAGAGGCCGTTCGTGAAAGCTGAAATCTTCACAGCGGCTCCATGCCCCTTCTTCCACCAGACGGGCATGATGCCCCACCTGTTGTGACATTTCTAAGAGCAGGGCAAAAACCATCTGACTGACAGAAGCGGTACTGTAACCAGGAATGTTGGTGACAACGATCTCCCGCTCTTTTGCCGCGGCGAGATCGACAACATTGAAACCTGTCGCCAGCACGCCGATATATTGCAGTTTTGGTAAACTCGCAATGGTATCTGCATCCAGCACAACTTTATTGGTGAGAATGATTTCGGCGCTGGTCGCTCGTTCGAGCAGCTCATCCGGCGCAGTCCGGGGGAAAACAGCGTAAGTCCCGAGCTCTTTGAGGGGCGACCAATCGAGATCGCCGGGATTAAGAGTATGACCATCGACAATAACGATATCCATATCTAACTCCTGAAAAAAATGCGCGCGGCCAACCTACTCCGCGTCGCCCCCCTGATTATCATCAGCGCCACGACCAAACAGATCGAAAAGTGTATCTTTTTCTTCGCGGCTGACCAGTTCAACCTTCGGCAGACTGGCATGTCGAACCTGATTTCGGCCTTCCTGCTTGGCCTGATAGAGATAGTGATCGGCTCGCTGTACTAACTCGTTGAGTGACGCATCATCACCCAGCAGATACGAATCGATCCCTAAACTTGCGGTTAAATGCAATGGCTTATCATCGACCGACAATGGACTTTCAGCAATTGTACGGCGGAGTCGTTCGGCAACCGGGATGCTGGCGGCAAGTTCAGTGTTCGGCAGGATAATGGAGAATTCCTCGCCACCGTAACGACAGGGCATGTCGAGTTTTCGAACGGTCTGTCGCATCAGTCCGGCAATATGGATTAATGCCTGATTACCGACATCATGACCCCACTGGTCGTTCACTTTTTTAAAATGATCGATATCGAGCATAATCAAGGTGGTCGGCTGGCCACTGCGCTGTGTCCGTTCCATTTCCTGTTCCAGCGCAGAACAGAAATATCGATAGTTTGCCAAGCCAGTCAGAGGATCGGTCCGCACCAAACTGGAGAGTTCCGCCAGTGACTGACGCAGCTCGACCAGTTCATCAACAATAGAGCAGTCGCTTTTGCCGGCAGGACAATCAGACGGACGGGTCGGAACTTCTTCTGGTGTGGGTGTTGAGTCAGCAGTCATCGATTCTTTGTGATGGCAATCGCGTTACGGTTAACATTTCCGACCGATTATACACAGATTGCCCTGACAAGTCTTGGATTTCCACTTAACACAGGAGGGCGGGCTTAACTTAATGCGGCAGCCAGTTCCTGGCTTTCTTGCAGAATACTTTCCAGCAGTTCAAGGGTCTGACTAGAATCGAGGCCAAACAGTTGTTCTGCTTTTTCAGCAATAATTTTGCTGTCATCCTCACCGCTTGGGTTCTTCACCAAAGCGGCAATTTTTACTGATAATGGAAGGTCCTCAGCATCCGGCTGATGATGACAACCAATAGCCTCACTCAAGGTCTCGGGAAACCCCCAGTGCGTTGCCATTTGCTCACCAAGAGTGGCATGATCGATCCCAAAATGCTGCTTTTCCTGGTCGATCAGATCGTAGTCCTCTTCTTCTTGCCACTTGAGATAGATATCCCGATAACGATCACCTTCCTTATTTGCCAAAATCAGCACCCCAATATCTTGCAGCAAAGCGATGGTAAACACATCACTCTGGTCATTTGGATGCAGCTCTTCAGCCAGGCCACGGGCAATCGCTGCCCGACGTGCCGCTGACGCCCAGAAAAGATTCATATTCAGCCAGGGAGCTTCGTTATTCTTTGACAGCGTGTCTTTGGTTGCCACAGAGAGAACCAAAGATTCGAGCCGGCTGCGACCGAGCAGATTAACAGCGTGGGAAATGTTACTGACCTTATGAGATAGACCAAAGGCAGCAGAATTGACCGTTTTTAGGACTCGAACATGCAGGCCGGGATCGATCTCCAACTCATGGGCCAGATCATTTATCGACGCATCCGGATCACGTAGTTTGCTCAACAGATTGAGAACATTGATCGAAAAGCTGGGGACTTCAAAGCCCTCTGGTACACTTTCTTTCTTTTTCTTTCCAAATCCGAGCATAGTCTAATCCTGTCAGTCCCCGCGACGGGCCAGCTTATTGGCAAAAATCGACAGCAGACCACCGAGCATGATATAGCCGGTGGAAACTTCGACCATCGTCATAATTTGTCCACCTAACGTTTTCGGCAAAACATCACCATAACCAAGGGTGGTCATGGTAACAACACTGAAATATAGCGGCGAAAGAGCTGTCTGGTAGTCACCGTAATCGATGCCGACAAACGTATACAGGTAGGAAAACAGCAACAACAGCATACCTATACAGCAACACCAGCGGAACATGCTGCGACCGCAATCGCAGGTCCATAACCAAGGGTAATAGAGGATCTTCGAGAGCCAATTGTAGGAACGAAATTCCTTGATGAAATTCTGATCGATAATTTCCCGGCGCATCAAGTAGGCACCAGCAAAGTTGATATCGCGGATATCAACCCCGATCCAATTGGCCTTTTTGAACTGACGCATCATCCGCAACCGGGAATGGCGCAGGTCGGCATTGCTGAAATTGGTGTTCTTGACTTGAGAAAGGGACAAATCGGCGTAACGCAGATCCGCTTCTGACAGATCCGCTCCCGACAGGTTCGCTTCACGAAAGCGACCATGACTGAGATTGACACAGTGCAGGTTTGCATCTTTCAGGTTGGCCTGGGTGAAACTCGCCTCTTCAAGATCAGTCTGGAACAGGCTCGCTCCTACCAGACTGGCCCCGCCAAACCCAGCACGCTTGCAATGAGCGCCATCAAGGACAGCGCCGTCAAGATTGGCGGCCGAGAGTTCCGCCCCTTCCAAGGTCGCATCCCGTAGATTGGCACCTCGCAAATCAGCCTTAAACAGTCGGGCGTTGCTCAAATCACGACCTGACAGGTTCACACCACGCAGATCCGCTTCAATCAAGTTTGCGCCACACAAATCCTGATTTAAATCGATTTTTGCCTGTGCTGATTGGACTGTTTGTGTCTTAGCAACAATGGGTTAGAGGGAATTGTCCTTTACTCATTGAAATCTATAGTATGTTTTAATCTTTGTCAAACGACAAAGGTTTTCCGCAGCAAGGGATCAGCTTAATAGCGCATTCGGATTTGAATATTTTTTTCCGGCCTGTCGAGAGAAAAGCGCGCATCATCAAAGGCAGGGTGACCAAATCCAAACCTGTTGTTTGAAACGCCAACGCCCTCTTTTGGGCGGGGATAGGGCAACCAACGCATATCAAATTTGCCATTGGAATTTTCATCATGATGAATTTCGATCGCGTAGTTTTCAGCATAAGGAAGGTCAGTAAACTGAATTGTGAGCTGTTCAGCCGCGGCCGATATTTCCTTCAGCTGCAAAGCATTTTTAAGTTTCGGCCAACTCTCTTCGCCTCGAAACAAACCAACCCGCAATAAGCCGCCAGCCTGTGAATCGATCTCGGACAGTTCGATTGTCAAGACTCCAGATTGCACTGGAGCAGCCTGCAATCCAACACAGGGGAGCATCAGCAAAAAACCGAGC
>CALZLE010000157.1 GCA_945788205.1 uncultured Desulfuromonadales bacterium | reverse complement strand
GACAACATACTGGTCGTGGTAGTTTTGCCGTGGGTTCCGGCGATGGCAATGCCGTATTTCATGCGCATCAGCTCAGCCAGCATCTCGGCACGCGGAATAACCGCAACATGCTGCCGGTTTGCCTCGACCACTTCCGGGTTATCTGTCTTAACCGCCGTTGAGGTCACGACAACGTCACACTCAGTGATATTTTCGGCAGCGTGCCCGATCATGATTTCACCGCCCAGCTCTGCCAAACGGCGAGTGGTGTCACTCTCGCGCAGGTCGGACCCGGAGACCCGATAACCCTGATTGAGCAACAGTTCGGCGATGCCACTCATGCCGATACCACCGATGCCAACAAAATGTATTTTCTTGATTCGTCCGTACATTTATTCCGCCCCTACCAGAGGTGCGCCGATAATGCGGCGACACTCATTCAAGATCAATTCGGCTGCGCCCGGTTGCCCCAAAGCTCTCCCTTTTTCGGCCATACTCTGCAGACCAGACATGTCAGAAAACAATTCCTTGATTGTCCCAGCCAGCAGCTCAGCAGTTAACGTATCTTGCGGTAACAGTTTTGCAGCACCCGCAACCTCCAAAATTCGCGCGTTAGCAGTCTGATGGTCCCCGGCTGCATAGGGAAAGGGAATCAAGATTGCCGGACGGCCACAAACTGTCAGCTCTGCTAAAGTGGTTGCTCCAGCACGACAGACAATCAGTTTTGCCTCAGCGTAAGCCGATGCCATATCGTCGATAAATGGCACCACCTGCTGCGGATCAAAACCAGCGTTTTCATAAGCTTGCCGAACCTCAGCCAGCTCGGCCTCGCCGGTTTGGTGCAGAATCTGCGGGCAGTTTGCCCACCCTTTTATTAGCGGCAACATTTCAACTACGGCTCGATTAATTGCCTGTGCACCTCGGCTACCACCGAAAATCAGGAGTTTCCCCTTCGCTGGTAATGTTTGTTCGACGGCCTCCAAGCCTGGACGTAACGGGTTACCGGTCAACAATGTTCTGCGCAGGTCGAAACCCTCGTTGCCTTTGGCAAAGGAAAGAAAGATGCGTTTTGCCCAGCGGCCAAGCAGCTTATTACTCAGACCGGGAATCGCATTCTGCTCATGGATCAGGTACGGTATTCCCATTAACTTAGCCATCAACAAAACCGGAACCGAAGCATAACCACCGACACCGATAACCAGGTCGGGAGCAAAATCCTTCAGAATCACTCTTGCCTGCACCATGCTCTTCATCAGGTTCGGAATCATCTCCAGTTTGGCGCGCCAGCCACGTCCGACGACACCAGCCATGGCCACGGTCTGCAATGGCAAACCCAATTTCGGCAGCAGATGAAATTCCAAGCCCTTTTTCGTGCCGACAAAATTTACTGCTGCATTTTCATCCTGCTGCAACAACCGTTGCGCCAGGGCAACGGCTGGGAAAAGATGTCCGCCGGTGCCGCCACCGGCCAGGAGCAGCCTCATCGTTTTTGCTCCTTTGCCGTGGAGATATTGAGCAGAATACCGACCGCCACCAGACAGACCACCAGGCTGGTTCCCCCGTACGAAATAAACGGCAACGCCAATCCCTTGGTCGGCAGCAGTCCCATACAAACGGCTAAATTTACAAAAGCTTCCAGCCCAAGCAGCAGGCTTAAACCGAAAGCCAGATTACGACCGAAAGGGTCCTGACATTGCAGAGCAATTCTGATCCCACACAAAATCAAGAGGAGGAACAGAGCAGCGACAACAAGTACGCCGATCAGTCCGAGCTCTTCGCCAATCACCGAAAAAATAAAATCGGTGTGTGCTTCCGGCAGGTAGAAGAGCTTTTGTTGCCCAATCCCCAAACCCTGACCGAAAATCCCACCCTTACCAAAGGCAACCATGCTCTGAATAATCTGAAATCCGGTATCGAAGGGATCGTCCCACGGATCGAGAAAAGCTAAAATCCGGCGCCGCCGGTATTCAACATTCATCACCAGAAAATAAAGCACTGGCATCGACATCAACAGAGTCACAAGGATGTAAAGCCACCGGACTCCAGCGACAATCAACATCGACAAGGCAACTCCTGCAATGATCATCGCGCTGCCAAGATCTGGCTGCTTCAACAGCAACAGCAGCAAAACTCCCAGCACGAGCATGTAAGGCAGGTAACCCTTGGCAAATGAACGAACCATCTCTTTTTTTCGCGTCAACGAGTGCGCCAGGTAGAGGACTAAACCCAGCTTGACCAGCTCTGCTGGTTGCAGGTTGAAACCTGGCAGTCTCAACCAGCGCAATGCACCACCAACCCGCAACCCGAGACCAGGAACAAACAGCAGTGCCAGCAAGACGATGCTTCCGATCAGGGTAATAACCGCCAACTTGCGCCAGTTCTGATAATTGAAATAGGTCGCCCCGGCCATCAACGCAAATCCAACCAGCACATAAACCAGCTGCCGCTTGATAAAATAAAAACCGTCGTTAAAACGTTCTGCCGCCATGATTGCCGACGATGAGTAGACCATCACCACACCGATACAGGTCAGAGCGACCGCCAACAACAGAACCGTGGTATCAACATTGCGCTGGAAGGTCATCTCACCTCTCCTTCCGCGGGCAACTGCTGCACCAGTCGAGCGAACTCCTGTCCGCGCACAGCATAGTTTTCAAACATGTCAAAGCTGGAGCAAGCTGGCGACAACAAGACGGTTCCGCCAGTCGGAGTGACTTCATAAGCTTGTTCGATGGCAGCGTCCAGAGTTGCAGCCAAGCGAATTTCACTGGTTCCGGATAGTTCACTTGCCATGCGCGCTGCGGCTTCACCGATCAGAATCAGGTTGTCAACCTTCTCCTCCACTAACGGCCGCAACGGTGTGTACTCTCCACCTTTGTCTTTTCCTCCGGCAATGAGAGTTACCGGTGCCTGCAAACCAGACAGGCTCTTAACCACACTACCGACATTAGTCCCCTTTGAATCGTTGTACCAATTAACTCCGTTGAGACAACGAACCAGCTGCATGCGGTGCTCAAGTCCGTTGAAACCACAGACTGCATCCCAAGCCAGTTCAGCGTCGCAGCCCTGCAGCAATGCCGGGATAAGAGCGGCCATCGCGTTTTCTACATTGTGCTCACCCGAAAGCTGTAGCTTGGCGAGTGGCAGCTTGTTGCTGGCACCATTCCAGTTCCAGAAGAGAGTGTCGCTTTCCCTAACCAGGCCTTGCACTGACTGCCCCTTTGCCGAGAACCAAACCTTGGTCGCCTTAATCCCCTCGGCAAGTCGGCAAACTTCAGGATCATCAGCATTGAGGATGGCAAAATCGCCTGCATCCATATTGTGAAACAGTTTCAGCTTAGCCAGATAGTAACTGTGCAGATCAGGATAGCGATCCAAATGATCGGAGCTTAAATTGAGCAACAGACCGAAGCGTGGATGAAATTTTTTGATCGTCTCCAGCTGGAACGAAGAGAGCTCCACAGCCAGAATGTCGTAGTTGCTCTCGCAGGCTTCTACCAGCGGGGTGCCGATATTGCCACCAACAAACACCTGTTTGCCCCAAGCCCGCATGATCTCACCGATTAGGCTGGTGGTAGTCGATTTCCCGTTGGTTCCGGTAATACCGATAATCGGTGCATCAATTTCAGCGGCAGCAATTTCAACTTCGCCGAGTAGCGGGATATTGCAGGACGCTGCCAACTTAAGCGGCGGACAATCGAGCGGCACTCCAGGGCTAACAGCGATCAGGTCAGCCTGCTCGAACAGCTGCAGATCATGTCCCCCCAGATCGAAACGGATAGGCAGATCGGCGAGGCTTTCCAAGCCAGCAATTTGACTGCGTTGCCGCTGATCGGACAGAGCAACCGTTGCCCCACGTGACAGCAAATAGCGCACCAGGGCCTGCCCGCTCAGGCCTGCCCCAATCACTACAACTCTTTGTCCGCTAAAGTCTTGTTTCATCTCAGTTTCAGTGTCGAGAGTCCGATAAGAGCCAGAATAATGCTGATAATCCAGAAACGAACAATAATCTTCGGTTCCGGCCAGCCCTTAAGTTCAAAATGATGATGGATCGGCGCCATGCGGAAGACCCGCTTCCCCCAGTAACGGAAGGAGATCACCTGCACAATCACCGAAAGTGCTTCAACCACAAAAATACCGCCGATAATGACCAGTACGATTTCGTTCTTCGTAATAACAGCAATCGTCCCGAGTGACCCCCCGAGGGATAGGCTGCCGACATCACCCATAAAAACCTGAGCCGGATAACTGTTAAACCACAGAAAACCAAGCCCCGCACCGACCATCGCCCCGCAAAGTACCGACAGCTCACCAGCGCCCTGAATACCTGTAATCTGCAGATAACCGGCCAGCTTGGCATTACCGGCAAGGTATGCAAGCAGCAGAAATGTCGCCGCCGCGATAATCATCGGCCCGATCGCCAGGCCGTCGAGACCATCGGTCAGGTTGACCGCGTTACTCGCCCCGACCATTACCAGCACCGCAAAGGGAATGTAGAAAATTCCGATATCGGGTTGCGCGTTTTTGAAAAACGGCAGACTCAGACGGGTGTCGAAACCAACGCTGTTGTAAAGCAGAAACGCTGCAATCAGTGCGATCAGAATCTGCCAGAACATTTTCTGCCGAGCCGAGATACCATCACTGTTTTTGCGCACGACCTTCAGATAATCATCAACAAAGCCGATCGCCCCGTAACCGGTCGTTACCATCAGAGTCACCCAGATAAACAGGTTGCTCAGATCGGCCCACAGCAAAGTCGGGATGATGATGGCGCAAAGTATCAGTGCCCCTCCCATGGTCGGCGTGCCCTCTTTAACAAAATGGGATTCGGGACCGACCTTACGAATCGTCTGACCGATCTGCATTTTCTGCAACTTATCGATCAGCCAGGGACCGAGAATAAAGGCAATCAGCAGCGCAGTAATGGTGGCGTAAATCGTTCTGAAGGTGATGAAACGAAAAACGTACAACACCGAGAATTCAGTATGAAGCGGGTATAAGAGATGATAAAGCACCTGTCAGCTCCCTTGCTGCCCGTTGGGCAATTCTTCGCCGGCACCACGCAGAGCGTCAGCCAGTCGATCCAGTTTCACACCGCGCGACCCTTTGACCAGAATCCGGTCGCCTGGCCGCTGTTGCTCCTGCAGATAACTGATGGCGGCATCAACATCCGGCAAAGTCACGATCTGCTCTGCCTTCAACCCGGAACCAGTCGTGATATCTGTGGCAAAACCACCAACACCGACCAGCAAATCAACAATCCCACCAGCCTGCTTGCCAATATCAGCATGCATCTGCGCCGCACCTTCGCCCAACTCGAGCATGTCACCCAGTACAGCAACACGGCGACCCTGCCCCTTGGTGTTTGCCAGCACATCGAGAGCGGCAGACACTGAAAGAGGATTTGCGTTATAGCTGTCGTCGAGCAGCAAACCGCCACAAGGCATCGGAAACAGATTCATTCTTCCTTGCACCGGAGTGAAAGCTTTCAATCCAGCGGCAATTTTTTCCAGCGAGACTTTCAAAACCAAAGCCGCAGAGGCAGCCGCTAACGCATTGGAGACGTTATGCTGACCAGCAGCAGCCAGTTCGATTTTTTGCCGTTGCCCTTCGAACAACAGGTCAAAACTGAGACTCTCGTCCGTCACCACAATGTTTTCCGCGCGAACCTGAGCATCTGCGGACACGCCGTAAGTCATTCGGTAAACACCGTTGGCAACTGGCAGTCTGGCAACCCGGCTATCGTCCAGATTGACAATGGCGCTGCCACCCTGCAAGCCAGCGTACAATTCACCTTTGGCTCGCGACACACCATCCAGCCCATGCAAGGTTTCCAAGTGCGCCTGACCAATATTGGTAATCAGTCCAACTGTCGGCTGTGCAATCTCGGTCAAACGCTCAATCTCGCCCAGACTGCTAGTGCCCATTTCCAACACAGCCCATTGGTGCTCGGGCTGCATGCGAAAAACGGTCAGGGGCAAACCGATCAGGTTGTTAAAATTTCCAGCGGTCTTCAAACCAGGACCGACCAGTTCGAGGATTGCTGCGAGCATCTCTTTGGTGGTGGTTTTACCCGCTGAGCCGGTAATTGCCACCAACGGTCCGTTCAACTGTAAACGGTAGGCGGCGGCCAGATCGCCAAGGGCCTGCAAGGTGTTTTCCACGCGGATAACCGGGACACTCAAGCCCTCGATGACCTCTTCACTGAGGCAGGCGGCAGCACCATTTTTAACTGCCTGACTGATGTAGTCGTGACCATCAAAGCGCTCGCCGCGAAGTGGAACAAAAAGCGCGCCAGGGGCCATATTGCGGCTGTCGGTCGATATCTCGCTCAAGCCGCAAT
>CALZLE010000156.1 GCA_945788205.1 uncultured Desulfuromonadales bacterium | reverse complement strand
GTGCCGGCTTTGGCAGAACAAAACGATAGCCCCTGGCAACCGGTTTCAGCAGATAAAAATAAAGCTTGTCATTAACCCAGAAAACCCCTCGGTTGAAACTCTCAAAAGGATCATCGATCAGAACTTCGCTTATCTCTCTCTGACTGGAAAAATCATCATCAAAATCGTCTGCAAAGTCCGCGTCAAACTGATCATCCTGCGAGACAAGGGTATCTGCCGCCTGTAATGGACTTACAGCGACAAACAAAACCAGCAGCAGCACTGTCAATTGCTTCAACATGTTGTTCCCTCAGTAAAACGCTATAAGCAATGGCCCACTGCCATAAAACCAAGAAAAACCGCTATTATTCAATTCAGCAGCGTTTTTCCGCAACCTGCAAATAAGGAGCTTCCGGTCGATTAGTGACTTTCAGCTGCAAGGTCTGGAAGTCATCGCGGTTGAGGTCAGAGAAAAAGCCATCGACTGCCGCCCCCTCTTCTTGCCCCCCCTGATGTCCAGTGTAAACCACGACCGCCAAACGCCCTCCCGGTGCAAGCAATTTACACGACTGCTGCAATGCACGCAATGTTGTCTCCGGCTGGGTTACAATCTGTCGGTCACCACTCGGGAAGTAACCGAGGTTGGCAATTATCCCCTGCGGTGCGGTGGGCAAAAAACCTTGCAAATCCTGATGACCCGCAGCAACCAGATCGACCCCTGCTGCCGATGGGATGGGTGCCTGCCCTGCTTGCCACCGTCTGGAAGCGACGCCACTTTCCGCCAGTCGTTGCTGCGTGTTCTGCAATGCCACTGACTGGATATCGAAGGCGATGACCTGCCCTGTCGGCCCGACCAGCTGCTGCAACATGAGCGTATCATGTCCGTTCCCAGCAGTCAGGTCGACAACCAGCTGTCCGGGTTCAATGACTTCCGCCAGGAATTCGTGCCCCCAACTAACGACGCGGGTTAACACCCGACTCACTTCTTGGCAACCCGCAATTTAGCCTCTATCAACTGCCGGTGAGACAGACCGATGAGGGTACCTAACTGACGCATCAACGCTTCCTCAAAGTGATCGAGTCGACCATCGGCATAAACCAGCTGCCAGACGGCTTCGATGATCTGTTCTTTTTCCGGCTGACTGAATGCTTTGTTGATCTCACGGGTAAACTGATGCAGATCACTGCTGTTATGACGGGTTTCTTCTGCCAACTCCAACAGTTCGCCCAACAACCCATCGTCCACCGAAAAGTGCTCTTTCAGCAGAACCCCAACCAGCTCTTCTTCGGCAGCGTGAAACTCCCCATCAGCATGAGCAACTTCAAGCAGCAGCACGGCAGCAGCCAAAGGGATCCGGTCAACCGGGCTGGTGGCATCTCGATCTACAGGAGCGGAAAGTACCTGCAACAAACGTTTCAGCATCGTTCAAATTCCAATCATTTTTTATAGTGAATGACCCTGGCTTTTTCCAGAGTCACCATACCTCCCTGCAGCATCTCATCCAGGCGGGGTAAAATCAGCTCGACTTTTTCTTCGCTGTCGACAACTTCAATCACCAGCGGTAAATCCTGCGATAAACTCAGCAGGCGGTCGGTGTGCAATACCGAGGTCGCTCCGAAACCGGCAACGCCACGCAGTACGGTTGCTCCAGCGAAGCCTTCTTGATGAAACAGCTCAACCAGCGCTTTGTACAGAGGCTGACCTTCCCAGCGATCTGACTCACCAATAAAAATCCGCATCAAAACCTGTTCACCTTCAAGGCGTGTCATCAGTCATTGCTCCTTAAAGTTGTCTCGCCAACCATGCTCCAAGCAGGGCAAACAACAGGCAAAGAAAAACATTCAGCAGGATATTGGCTCCGGCCTGCCAGACGCTCCCCTCTTCCAATAATTTCAGCGTTTCGTAGGAAAAGGTCGAAAAAGTGGTGAAACCACCCATAAAACCAACACATAAACCGACCCGTAACTCTGGCGAAAGGAGCGTTGAGCGGAACCCGAACACCATCAGAAAACCGAGAAAAAAAGAACCAACAACATTGACCAACAGAGTGCCATAAGGCAGGCTGCGGCCGGCAAAATGGTAAGTCCAGCCTGAGGCAAGAAAACGAGCTATGCAGCCGAGGCCACCGAAGATTCCAATGTAGAGCAATTGCATTTAAGGTCCGATCAATTATCAGGGCCCGTGAAGAAACCTGCGCCATTATCATAAAGCAGAGGAAAACTGTCAATCATACAGGGGACATTTCAACAGATCGGTTCAATTTCCTGCTCATTTCCAGCATTGCAGGATTTATATCGGGTATCAATTGACAAAAGGTGGGAGATTCCGTAGCTTCTTTGCATCTCACGCTAGGAAAAGGACGATTGATAATGACCAACAGATTTCTATTTCTCTTTATTCTTACGCTATTGCTCGCCGGCTGCAGCCAGAAGGCTGCCCCCCGTCATTCTGCGGAAAAATATTTCCAGGAAGGTGAAAGCTTCTACGAGAGCAACCTGTATGAGGATGCGATTGCTTCGTGGGAAAAGGTTCGCGATACCTACTATTCACCGGAACTGAATATGCTGGCAGAGCTTAAAATTGCTGAAGCCTACTATCAGTCTGAACGTTACGAAGAAGCAGTCACTGCATACTCTGACTTTCTCAAACAACATCCGAATGACTCCCGAATTGACGATGTCCTCTACCGGTTAGGGCTCAGCCATTACCAGCAGATTTTGTCAGCTGACCGCGACCAAACCAGCTCTCGGAATGCTGCGGCCGTTTTTGAGGAGCTGATTCGCCGCTTCCCCGACTACCCTCAGGCTGAAGAGGCGGGCTACCTGATTCAACGCTGCCGAAACCGGCTCGCTGAGCACGAAGTCTATATCGGCAACTACTACCTGAAGAAGGACCACTATCAGGCAGCGATCAATCGGTTGGAACTGGCGCTGAAAAATTATCCCAATTACTATTATCGGGACGAAGCCTACTATTATCTGGGCCAGGCCTACCTGAAAATGGGAGATAAGGACAAGGCGAAGACCACCTTCAATTTGTTGTTTGAACAATTTCCCGGTAGCGAATATCTGATCGAAGCTCAAAAGGTCCTTGCCAAAGAATATTAAGCATATAGATAACTTGTCAAAAGGCTGGAATGTGTTCTGCATTTCCAGCCTTTTTTATGTCGACAGTATCCAAAGAGTCGCATTCTACCAGAAGTGATAATTACACCTTCATAATTATCTTTTCCCTTGACTTGAATTGTATACACATTATATAAAAACGCTGTTCTTTTAGTGCTATTGCCCGGTCTGCCCTGTGGGTTTTTCAGGCCCTGCCTGAACCTCAAAAACAGATCTGTTTTTCATTTAAACTCGGCAATTTAGGTTACAATCAACTCGATTTAGCGCTGTTCTAACAGCACTTTTAAACCGGTGCTTTTGTCACCACTGATCCTAAATTTATAGGAGGAGAGAGAATGTCCGATTACGGTACACTTCAAGATCGAGTACGTCGCAAGTCACTACTCAGCAAGGTTATGAAGGCAGAAGAGTGCGTCCAGTTCTTCAAGGGCGGTGAGAACTTGGTATGGTCCGGCTTTACTCCGGCCGGTTATCCAAAAGCTGTCCCAATGGCTCTGGCGGATCACGTTGAAGCCAACAACCTGCAGGGTCAGATGAAATTCAACCTGTTCATCGGTGCTTCTGTTGGTGCTGAGACTGAAGACCGCTGGGCGACTCTCGACATGATCGACCGCCGCTGGCCTTACCAGACCGGTAAAAACATCGCCAAAGGTATCAACGCCGGCCGTATCCGTATGGGCGACAAGCACCTCGGTCACTTCGCTCAGGATATCAGCTACGGTTTCTACACCGAAAATGGCCGTTACGACATCGGTATCTTCGAAGTTTCGGCAATCACCGAGGACGGTGGTCTGGCGCTGACTTCTTCCTGCGGTATCGTTGCTGAAGCTATTGGCCTCTGCGACAAGATCATCCTCGAAGTCAACACCGGGCAGCCTTCTTTCGAAGGCATGCACGATATTCACATGCAGAACAAGCCACCAAATCGTGCTCCGTTCCTGATCACCTCCGCTGACAGCCGCATCGGTACTCCATACGTCCCATGTGACATGGAAAAAGTTATCGCTGTAGTTGAGTCGAAGCACCGTGACAAAGGTCGCGCATTTGCTGACATGGACGACACCTCCGAAGCAATCGCCGGTCACATCATGGAGTTCTTCGCTCACGAAGTGAAGCGCGGTCGTTTGCCAGAGAACCTGCTGCCACTGCAGTCGGGTGTTGGTTCCATCGCTAACGCTGTTGTTGGTGGTCTGGCCAAGGGTCCTTTCAGCAACCTGTCGGTTTACACCGAGGTTCTGCAGGACACCATGCTCGACTTCATCGACGGTGGCAACCTGAACTTCGCTTCGGCCTGTTCACTGTCGCTGTCTGAAGACCCAGGCTTCCCACGTTTCTTCGAGAACTGGGAAAAGTATGCTGACAAAGTTGTCATGCGTCCGCTGTCAATCGCTAACGCCCCTGAGCCGATCCGTCGTCTCGGCGTTATCGCCATGAACACCCCGGTTGAGTTTGACATGTACGCACATGCCAACTCCACCCTGGTTGGCGGTACCCGGATGATCAACGGTCTCGGCGGTTCCGGTGACTACCTGCGGAACGGTTTCCTGAAGATTATGCACAGCCCGTCGACCCGCCCAAGCAAAACCGATCCATTGGGTATCACTTGTGTCGTTCCGAAGGCTCCACACATTGACCACACCGAGCACGACCTCGATGTTCTGGTTACTGAGCAGGGTCTGGCTGACTTGCGTGGTGTTGCTCCGAAAGAGCGTGCCAAGCTTATCATTGAGAAGTGTGCTCACCCAGAGTACAAGCCAATTCTTGATGATTACCTCAACATGGCAACTGAGACCTGTATCGCTAAGGGCGTCGGTCACGAGCCTCAGTTGTTTGACCGTGCCTTCAAGATGCAGCAGAACATGGCCGAGAACGGCACCATGCGCATCAAGAACTGGGACATCAAAATCGATCTCTGCGAAAACTAGAGATTTAGAAGTTAAAGTTGCAATAAAATGGCCCCGCCGGTTTTCCGGCGGGGCTTTCTTTTTGAATCAATTGAAAGAAGTGTTTAGGATTATGCAAAGAGCGAAGCGACTTTGCACCTTTACCACGAATGCTGAGCGAGCGGTAGATGTGCCGCAGATACAAGGCGTGATGAAGATTTAACCCGCAGGCGTAGCAGCGCTACGTCGAGGAGTGAAAGCGAAGAGCAACGCAGTAGCTGTGGTGCAGCTGCCGCTCGCCCCTCTACTGGACGGATTCGCGCATATAGATCAGCCGCTCATTCCCTTTGTAAATTCCGAAGGTTGCCGTCCCTGTCGGGGCGTCGTCGAAACTGCCACCGCCATCCCAGTCAAACAGCAACCAACGCCGAGCAGCACCCGTAGTTCCAAGGTCAGGATTAACAACAACATCACCAGTATTGCCTGCTCCTGGTGCAGTTAGGTTTACATCTAAAACACCCCCGGCTGCAGGAGATGCGACAACCGTGACAGTTGAAGATCCGCCACTTAAGCTGTTGGTTACCGACAAATTACCATCAGCCACTTGCGTACAAACATCTTCGGCATTAACAACAAACTGACCACCACTATAGTATTCAGCCCTCATCGGCATCGTCAGATCTATCAACTCGGAACCGTAGACATTGGCCATGACCAAACGACCAAACCGGAGCGTATTTCCGGCAGGTGAAAAGTTTTGATTCACCGTTGAGGACACCTCACCGTCATCGATTGTCAAAAGTGTAATGTCGATATCAGCGGTAAACTCATCAACCACGCTGTTCGATTGCTTAACACAACCGGCACCAGCATCTGCCCCATAGCAAAACTGATCGGCTCCAAAAGTCATGTTAAAGGTGCCATCTCCGACATCCCCACTCGCGCCACTTACTGTTGGGTCGCTGACGCGCGGAGTTGCTGGGGTGTGCAGAATGTCTAGCGGGTTCGCATCTGTTCCAACAGCAGTTGTATCCTGACTGACGGTACTCAGTGCAAAGGAACCGGTGGTTAGTTTGGACCAGGGCCCAGTATAGTTTACCGTGGTTCCAGGGGTTGGTAACGCGTTTTTGGCCGATACGACAAAGGTGGGATTGGTCAGATAGCCAAAGGTTTCTCCGAGATAAGTAAAATCAACACCACAGCTGTCTTGCAGAAACCCATGATTTACTGAGGAGACTTCGAAACTCGCGGGGATGAAGCGCCCAACGTTGTAAGCAGCTCCCGGAATGTCCACACCCGCCTCAAGGTAGTCCGAAAGACTAGCAGAAAGATGAACAATGCCAACCTCGCTCCAGTTTAAGTCCTTGCTCCCAATACCATTGGTAAATGCCCCGCCATTTGATGAAACGGATAGAGTTCCTGAACTACCGCCAACTGGAGCCCCTAAATCCCTGTTGACACCGACATCCGAAGGAACGATTGCGGTTGTTTCAGCACCAAAATTCTCCGTAGCATCATTATCTGAGAGATCGGCGCAGCTGGCGTAGATTCCATTGGCATCAGGGCCAGTGGCATCTGGCTCACCATCGTTATCCGCATCGTCGGCAGACTCCCAAACAACGGCTTTGAGCGTTGCGCTAAAATCCTGTCCAGCATCAACAAAAACAGAACCATTTTGATCATCAGCAAAACTTGTCGTTCCGTTACAGATATCAGTCGCAGCCCGGTCACCGGCAAAATCGAACATCAGGGCAAAGGGCCGCACAACGAAGTCGTTGCTGGTTCCGGCCAGAGTCACCGCAGGATCATCGCCACTTGCCGCAATCGAGAGTTGCGCATGCAGGCGAATCTGCCCGGCATCTGCATACGCCAGGGCCCAGGTTGCCGTACCATTAGTCCCAAAATCGAGCTGGACATTGTCGTAAGAGACACTCACATCATCCAAATCACCACCACTGCCGCTACCGAAGTCAACAATCGTCGCACCATTGTCGCTTAATTTACAGGAGCTTGGATCAACACATTCGTACGCCATCTGTACTGTCTGGGTGTTGGTGATCCGCGCCTCACAGGCGCCAGTATCCGTATTGGTCTGCACTGCTCGCAAGGTTAGCGTCTGATCGTCAGGGGCAGTCGATGATGGTTTTCCAGCAATCTGTTTGCCGATGCTGTTGTAACTGCTGTCAGCATAGAAGCGCAATCCGGTATCACTAAATGCCAGAGCTGAATTTTCCAGCTCAT
>CALZLE010000155.1 GCA_945788205.1 uncultured Desulfuromonadales bacterium | reverse complement strand
GGGTCGCCCCTACTGTTATTTCAACTTAACCGGCAAACCGGACACCACCAGCCAGGCTTCATCGGCAGCAGCGGCGAGCCGTTGATTGACAATCCCCGCTAGGTCACGAAACTTACGGGCCATTCGATTCTCCGGCACAATTCCACTGCCAAGCTCATTCGACACCAGATAGAGCGGCTCGTCGAGCTGCCAGGCCAGTTGAATAAATCGATCGACTTCGGCGAGTACCGGCCCCTGCTTCTCTTCGAAATGAAAAAACAGATTCGTAATCCAGAGGGTGACACAGTCGAGCAGCAGTGCACCATGCCCGGCGGCAGCTTCGGTCAGTTGTTCGGTCAGCCAGAGCGGTTCTTCGAGCAATTCCCAACGTTCGTTCCGGGCCTGCTGGTGCATCTCAATCCGCGCTGCCATCTCATCATCGTCGACCCGCGCCGGAGCGACGTAGAGCAATTTTCCTGCCTGTGTCTCGGCCAGCTGCTGTGCATAGCTGCTTTTGCCGGAACGGGAGCCACCCGTCACGTATATCAGCTTTGCCATCTAAGCCTCCCGTCATCGGACGCGACAAATAATAAACCCCGGTAGCAATCAGCACCGGGGTCATAAATAAGCTCGACTCCGGCGCCTTTCCCACGAAAGGGCAACGGTCAATATCCGGGCAGGTCTCCTGGCTTGTGGATCGATTTACTGGTCAGCCCTTCCCGACTCTAAAGAGCCAGTGGCTTGCTGACGGTCATCACCACTTACAGTTGCGGGGCAGCGAGGGATTTTAACCCTCTTCCCTATTCTCCCATCTGCATTCGATGGGCACCCGAATAGTTTACTTCAGTTTTCGTCCTGCGGTTGTAACAGAGCCGCGAAAAAAAAGCAATTTGTCTGCTATTTAGGCCTCCAGAGCATCCTCAATCCGATCCCAGATATCATCTTTACCTTCTCTGGTCAGCGCCGAAAACAGACTAAATGCATCAACCGGCAAACCGGTTACTTCGGCAATCTCTTTGATGTTTTTGTCTCGCTGGCCTCGCTTGAGCTTATCGATTTTGGTGATAACCAAAATGGTCGGCACTTCAAACTCCTCAAGCCAGTCGAGCATTTGAATATCTTCTTCGCGCGGGGTGCGGCGGATATCAAGAATAAACACCACTGCTTTGAGGCATTCGCGCTTTTCCAGATAGGTCCGCATCATCGGCCCCCAGGCTTTTTTTACCGCCAACGGCACCTTGGCAAAGCCATATCCAGGCAAATCGACCAGCGAAAAACTGCCATCATTGATATCAAAAAAATTGAGCAGCTGAGTCCGTCCCGGTGTCGAAGACGTTCGGACCAGATTTTTTCGGTTGACCAGTACGTTGATCAGTGAGCTTTTGCCGACATTACTGCGCCCGGCGAAAGCAATTTCAGCTAATTCCGGGGGCGGATAATTGCTCGGTTTCGTTGCGCTTTTAATAAACTCTGCTGTTGATATTTTCATGGCTATGCCTGTCTGTGCTATAAAATCAAAACTCCAAATCCGGAGCATAGCCTAGCAACTCCAACTTGGCAACTGTCGACAGTGCACAAGACAAAATTCACAAATCGGCGATTTCTGGTGATATTTAACACCGGTTTTTGCTAGTATACGAAATCTTCTTGGAAGAATCCCAATAGATGATTATAATAGTCACCTATTGGCTGTTATCGATTCACACTTGATTCCTAATTGGAGGCTGTAATGCTGAGTCAAAAACTTCTTGATGCTATCAATGATCAAATTAACTTCGAAATCCACTCCGCACTTATCTACAAAGCGATGCAGGCACATTTTGAAGCGGAGGACCTGCCGGGGATGGCGAACTGGATGGACGTTCAGTTTCAGGAAGAAATGTCCCATGCTGAAAAAATGTTCCACTTTGTCTGTGAAGCTGGCGGTCGGGTAAAAATGCTCGCCATGGATGAGCCAAAGAACGAGTACTCTTCACCGCTCGATGCTTTCGAAACGGCCCTGTCTCACGAGCAGATCGTCACCGGTCGGATCAACAATCTGATGGACCTTGCCCAACAGGAAAGAAATCATGCCGCACAAATCTTCCTGCAGTGGTTCGTTACCGAACAGATCGAGGAAGAAGCAAGCGTCGGCTATATTATTGCTCAACTCAAACGTGTTGAAGGCGACGGCCGTGGTCTGATAATGATCGACCAAGAGCTGTCCAAACGAACATTCGTTCCAATTGCAGCAGAATGATATTTTAATCACCCGAAAGAAGGAGGAAACACCACATGTTAAGCGACATCGATGTAAAAAATGCTCTGATCCGTTCGGTTCAGACTGAAAAGAATGCTATGAATTTTTACCAGATGGCAGCCAAGCAGATGAAAAATGCTGACGCGATCAAAACTTTTGAACTGCTGGCCCGCGAAGAGCGTGAGCACGCCAAGCATTTCTTTGACAAGTGTGATTGTGCTGCAGAGCTCGGTGAGTTTGATACTTTTATCGACGAAACTCCAGATCAGGACGGCGAGTGGCTTTCCGACCTGGACAAAGCTCTGCTCTCCAACTTCACTGATCAAAAAGCGATGGAACTGGCGATGGAAAAAGAAAAACGCCTCGAAGAGAGCCTGCGGGAAATGGCCGCCAAAATCGAGAACGCTGAAGTCCGCGCTATCTTCGAAGAGAACGCCAAATCAACTCACAACCACTACGTGCTGATTGAGTCCGAGTACGCCCGCATTATGGGTATGCCGCACGAAACTGATATCGATACCTTCGTTCGCGAATAGTACCGATCAGAAAATTTACAGAACAAAAAGCCCCGCAGCAGTGCGGGGCTTTTTGTTGCTGTGTGTCAGAACGTCCGACCGAAATCAGAACGGAGAGTAACTACTGCTAAGTCCAAACACTTCCGGGTAGGCCACCAGGATTCCTAAAACCAGAACCTGGATGACGATAAAGGGCAACACCCCGACATAGATATCTGTCGTTTTAACCTCTGGGGGCGCAACCCCTTTCAAATAGAACAAACTGAACCCAAAGGGCGGGGTTAAAAAGGAGGTCTGCAGATTCATGGCAACAAGAATCGCATACCAGATCGGATTGATGCCGAGGTTGGCGGCAATTGGGGCCAGAATCGGCACAACAATGTAGGAAATTTCGACAAAATCAATAAAGAAGCCGAGTGCCATAATCAGCAGCATCGATAAAATCAGGAAGCCCCATTTCTCACCGGGAAGTCCCATCATAAAATCTTCGACAATATAATCCCCACCGGTATAGGTAAAGACCATTGAAAAAGCGGTTGCGCCGACCAGAATGGCAAAAACCATTGCGGTGATTTTCGTCGTTTCCAATGCACTACCCCAGATCATCCGGATCGATAGCTGTTTATACATCCCAGCCAAAATAATTGCTCCGACGCCTCCGATAGCAGACGATTCGGTCGGTGTTGCAATCCCGAAAAGGATCGATCCGAGAACCAGAACAATCAACACCAGCGGCGGAACAATCGCCCGTAACGCGTTAAAAATTTGTTGTTTTTTTGTCCCGTGAGAGTCATCAAGGCGAATTGGTGGGGCAAGATCCTTTTTAAAAAATGAAAGGATCAGGATGTAAATGACATAGAACACAACCAGCGATAAGCCAGGCCAAAAAGCAGCCTTAAAGAGGTCACCAACCGGCTCCTGAAAGACATCGCCGAGGATAATCAACACAATCGATGGCGGAATAATCTGTCCCAAAGTCCCCGCAGCACAGATCGATCCGGTCGCCAATCTTTTGTCATAGTTATACTTGAGCATAACCGGCAGGGAGATAACTCCCATAGCGACAACACTGGCACCAACCACCCCCGTCGATGCCGCAAGCAGAGCACCGACCAGCACCGTCGAAATTGCGATACCACCGCGGATTTCACCGAACAGAAACCCCATCGACTCAAGCAGGCGCTCAGCAAGTTTCGATTTCTGTAACACGATTCCCATGAAGATAAATAACGGAATCGCCATCAGGATGGTGTTGTTCATAACCGACCAGATGCGGTGTGGCATCATGGCAAAGATACTCTGCCCTTCGGCGAACAGACCAAAAACGACTGCCGCCCCGCCAAAAGTGAATGCGACCGGAAATCCGGCCAGCAACAACAGCAGGCAGACTGCGAACATCACTAAACCAATCATTTAGTCAGCTTTCTTCTATGGATGGATAGTATTTTCACTATTATTTCTATACTGGATCAAAGAACATCGTCTTCGATATTATGTTTCGGTGGCAATTCCAAGCCACGAAAGATACGGATATTACGTACAATGAAACCCGCTGAGGAAATAACCAAAAAAATAAAAGAGAGGGGAATGATTGCCTTAATCAAATAACGATGAGTCAGGCCACCAGGATCTCCGCTGTTTTCGTTCATCGTGTAAGCTTCCTGAACAAACCAGGTCGATCCGTTGATGATCAATACAGCTAAAGGAACCAGAAAAACAAGGGTGCCTAAAATGTTAACAACAGCTTTCCATTGGGGGCTGAAGCGATCGTACAGAATATCAACCCGGACATGGCCTTCGGTTTTTAATGCGTAGGAAATCC
>CALZLE010000154.1 GCA_945788205.1 uncultured Desulfuromonadales bacterium | reverse complement strand
TTTTCACTTTGGCCAGCCGCGCTTCTTTGGCAATCCGTTCTTTTTCAACCTGTTGCTGCAGCTCTTCGACGGTGGCCAGCAGATTGTCATTGGTCTGCTGCATGTCGGCCAGTCGTTCCTGATGACGACTGATATCACCTTCTTTGCGCTCCTGTTCTGCACTGGCCGCCAGCAGGTTACGCTGCAGTTTGGAATTCTGCTGTAGAACCTCAACCAGTCGTGCGTTCAGTTTCGATAGTTCGTCCTGCAGTGCGGTTTTTTCCTGACGCAATTGTCCAACATCGGCGGTCAACTGGGCGACATCTTGTTTGAGTAAGTCAGCCTCATCAATTTTTTGTTGATGAACATTCTTGCTGACGCAAGCACTCAGCAAAAGGGTCAGGCAAAACAGAGTGGGAAGGAAAAATCTTTTCATTTCAGTCTCCTTTTACAAACAGCATTCACAGTCGTCTCATCTAAGCCCCATACATAATACACAAGTTGCGGAAATGTAAAGAGGATTTCCGTCGCCAGAACAGGTGTTTTCGGTTGCAGATTTTGAGATCAATATGCTATAGGTTGAGTTCTTTTTAAGAAGAAAATTTGGTTGTTTTTGGGGTTTGCAGCCTGTTCGGAGTTTATTGATGCAGTTTGAAATTGAGCGGATTGTTCGGACCGCTTTAGAAGAAGATATTGGTCTCGGTGATGTCACTACTGAGGTGACTGTCGTGGCGGATACCGTTGCTCGTGCGCAGCTGGTTGCCAAGGAAGATTTCACCCTCGCTGGAATCGACGTCGCGGCGACGGTCTTTCATACTCTCGACCCTGATGCCAGCTTTGAAAAGTTGCTCGAAGATGGTCGCAAGGTTAAGCGCGGTGAAGTGCTCGCTTGGATCAAAGGCAAAGCGTCGATTCTGTTGCAGGGGGAGCGGGTTGCGTTGAACTTATTGCAGCGAATGAGCGCGATCGCTTCACTTACAGCTGAGTATGTTGAGCAAGTCTCCGGGACCGATGCCGTGATCGTTGATACGCGCAAGACGGTACCCGGTTTACGTGCCTTGGATAAATATTCTGTACGGATGGGTGGTGGCCGCAATCATCGCATTGGCTTGTTTGACGGGGTGTTGATTAAGGAAAACCATGTCGCTGCTGCTGGCGGGATTACTGCTGCGATCACTCGGGCAAAACAGAAATTGCCACACACTCTGAAAATAGAGATCGAAACCCGTAACCTGGACGAGGTTCAGGAAGCTCTAGATGCCGGCGCCGATATTATCATGCTCGACAATATGAGTTTTGATGAGATGCGCCAAGGCGTCGAGTTGATCGCTGGACGGGCGCTGGTTGAGGCATCGGGCGGTGTCAATCTGGAGACGGTGCGGGATTTTGCTAAAACGGGTGTTAATATTATTTCTGTCGGTGCGCTGACTCATTCGGTGAAGGCGGCTGATATTTCAATGCTATTCGATTAGTCTGACTTGGAGCGCTTTTGACCTCTCGCGATAAGATTCTCAGCCTGTTTCGCAGTAACTCCGAAGCATTTATGTCGGGGCAAGAGATCAGCCGAACGCTGAATATCTCCCGGGCTGCTGTGTGGAAACAGGTCGAGTTGTTACGCGAGCAGGGCTTTGAGATTGAGGCACAACGCTCCAAGGGCTACCGTCTGCTTGGTGGGCCGGATCTGCTGCTGGCCAGCGAAATAGAAAAAGATCTTGCCTGCCAGCATCTTGGCCGCTCGCTGGTTTGCCTTCCTGAAATTGATTCCACGAATGCTCGGGCGCGCCAACTTGCAGAACAGGGCGCTGCCGACGGAACGGTCATCATCGCTGACCGACAAAGCGCTGGCCGGGGACGTCTTGGCCGGCGCTGGGAATCCCCATCAGCTGTTAATATGTACTGTTCTATCCTGCTGCGGCCGCAAATTCCTGTTCAGCAGGCTCCGCAACTCACCTTCCTTTCCGCTGTCGCGGTTGCTGAAACCCTCAATCATCTTTATCAATTACCGGCAAAAGTTAAGTGGCCCAACGATGTTCTGGTCGCCGGTAAAAAAATTGCCGGGTTGCTTAACGAGATGAATGCCGAGACTGAGCAGATCCATTTTGTGATTCTTGGGGTTGGCGTTAACCTCAATATGACAGTGGAACAGTTTCCCGAGGAACTGAACTATCCGGCAACTTCAGTCTTGCTTGAGACAGGTGAAAAGATTGATCGGGTCGAGTTTGCCAGAGAGTTTCTCCAACGGATTGATGGCTATTATGGTGAGTTTCTGGTGGAGGGGTTTGTGCCGATTCGACGGCGTTGGGAAGCTCTTTGCGATATGATGAATACCCGCGTGCAGATCGATCAGGGGTTGATTGGGACAGTAGTCGGGCTGGATAGCGATGGAGCCTTACGTCTGCAGTTGGACGATGGTTGTGTTGAACGGATCATGGCTGGAGATGTCAGGCCGGTTTAGATTTAGCAATAAGGATTTTTGCAGGATGCTTTTAGTTATCGACGTTGGAAATAGCAACACCGTTCTCGGTATTTATCAGGGGGACGAACTGCAACAGGACTGGCGGGTCGGGACCGATAAAAATCGCACCGTCGATGAATATGCGATGCTGATCAACAATCTGTTCAGTTTGTCTGACTTGAGTTTCTCTGATCTGGATGATGTCATCGTTTCTTGCGTTGTGCCGCCGATGCTGAATACTCTGGAGCGGCTCAGCAAGCAGTATTTTCAGCTTGACGCCTACGTGGTCGGCCCGGGGATCAAGACCGGCATGCCGATCCAGTACGACAATCCAAAAGAGGTTGGGGCGGATCGAATTGTCAACGCCGTGGCGGCCTATGAGAAATGCAAGTGTGCGTTGATCGTGGTCGATTTCGGTACGGCCACCACCTTTGATGTGATCTCCAGCGACGGGGCTTATCAGGGCGGCGCTATCGCTCCGGGGGTGGGAATTTCTGCCGAGGCCCTGTTTGCTCGAGCGAGTAAACTACCGCGGGTCGAGTTTTCACGGCCACCGCAGATTGTTGCCAAAAATACTGTTAACAGTATGCAGGCGGGGATTTTCTTCGGCTACGTCGGATTGGTCGAGGGGATTGTCAGCCGGATGCAGAAAGAGCTGGCCGGTGAAGCCAGGGTGATCGCCACCGGCGGGCTGGCGGAGCCGATTGCCGAAGCGACCGATTTGATCGACCAGGTTGAGCCTTTTTTGACTTTGGAAGGTTTACGGATTTTATATCAGCGAAACAAGTAACTATTTTGGTTTTGCTGGCAACACCCGGTACCACTTTTGTTTGCGACGTTGCACAGGCGTTGTTCGTTTGGAGATTCTGCAAAGGACTCCGTTGAGGGTTCCATTCTTTATCTGGAAAAGGAGCGATTCATGGGAAAGTACGACACTGCAAAACTGAGAAATCTGGGGATTGTGGCGCACAACAGCGCCGGTAAAACATCTTTGGTCGAAGCCATCCTGTTTAATACCGGGATGAACGCAAAGCTCGGCAAGGTCGACGATGGCTCCTCGTCGATGGACTTTGAAGAAGAAGAGATTAAACGCAAAGCGACTTTGACCGCCAGCCTGAATCATTGCACCTGGGAGGATCACAGTCTGCACATTGTCGATACCCCGGGAGTGAGTAACTTCCTGCACGACACCCGTCGTTGCCTGCGGGTTCTTGGCGGTGCCGTCGTTATCGTCTCGGCGATCTCCGGCACCAAGTCACAGACCAAGCAGATCTGGAACTGGTGCGACCAGTTTGAAATCCCACGAATCGCATTTGTAAATAAGATGGACAAAGAACGGGCCGACTTTCTCAAGGCGGTCGATGATATGGAAAAATCACTCGGTGCCCGCGCAGTGATTGTGACCATGCCGATTGGTGCTGAGGAAGATTTTAAAGGGACCATCGATCTGATCAAGATGCGCGCCCGGCTCTATAAGTTTGATGAAAAAGGAACCTACGATGAGGTTGATATCCCGGCTGAAATGATGGACGAAGCGGAGGGTCTGCGCGAGCAGCTGCTCGAAGCGATCGCCGAATCGGACGACGAATTGATGGAAAAATACCTCGAAGGGGAAGCTCTAACCGAGGAAGAGATGTACCATGGTCTACGCGAAGGTGTTCTGACCAGCGTGTTCACTCCGGTTTTCTGTGGTAGTGCGACGGCCAATATTGGAGTTCGCCAGCTGATGGATTACATCGTCGCTTGCATGCCTTCACCGGTTGACAAAGGTGTACAGGTTGGTGTCAAGCCATTCACGGAAGATCCGGTAGAACGGCAGCCGAGTGAAGAGGAGCCGTTCTCGGCGATGGTTTTCAAAACCATCAACGACCCTTATGCCGGCAAGCTGACCCTGATGCGCCTTTACTCAGGAACCTTGAAGCCGGATACCGTTGTTTTTAATCCGAATAAGGATGAAAAAGAGCGGATCGGTAATATCCTGGAGATGGAAGGCAAAAAGCAGGTACCGATGGATTTGGCCGCAGCTGGCGATATCATTGCTGTGCCAAAGCTGAAAGTGACGGCCACCGGCGATACCCTCTGCGACCTTAAAGAGCAGGTCATGTTCGAGCCGCTGGTGCCGCTCAAGCCGATCATCTCCTTCGCCCTTGAAGCAAAGAGTAAGGGGGATGAGGATAAAATTTACACCGGTTTGCAGCGTCTGATGGAAGAGGATCCGACCTTAACGACATCACGCGATGATGAAACCAAAGAGATGGTGATCTCCGGTATGGGGCAGATCCACCTTGAGGTTGCTGTTGAGCGCCTCAAGCGCAAGTATGGCGCTGAAGTTGTCCTCAAGGAGCCGAAGGTTCCCTATCGTGAAACGATCCGCGCTTCGACCCAGGTTCAGGGCAAATACAAGAAGCAGTCGGGTGGTCGCGGTCAGTTCGGTGATGTCTGGATCGAAGTTAAGCCGCAGCCACGTGGAACTGGCTATGAATTTATCGACAAGATTGTTGGCGGGTCGGTGCCGCGAAATTATATTCCGGCTGTCGATAAGGGAATTCAGGAGGCAATGAAAAATGGGCCTCTGACCAAAAATCAGGTTGTTGATGTCCAGATTACCCTGTATGACGGCTCTTATCACTCCGTCGATTCATCGGAGATGGCGTTTAAAGTCGCCGGGTCCATGGCTTTCAAAAAAGCGATGGAAGCCTGTAATCCGATTCTGCTTGAGCCGGTGATGGCGATGGAAATCACTGTGCCTGATGATTGTATGGGCGACGTTATCGGTGATCTCAACTCACGACGCGGTAAAGTTGTTGGCGTTGAGCCACAGGCCAATAGTCAGGTTATTCGCGCCGAAGTGCCGATGGCTGAAGTCCTGCGTTATGCTCCGGAGCTGCGTTCGATGACCTCTGATCGCGGTATGTTCTCAATGGAGTTCAGCAAGTACGAAGAAGTCCCATCGCACCAGACGGCCAAGATTCTGGCTGATATGGGCGAGGCATAAACAGAACAGCCAGGGGCACCTTCCGGGTGCCCCTGATTTTCATCAACGCAGGAGGCTCTACGAATGTCAGAACAGGACGATCTGTTTCGCAAAGATATTAAACAGGAACAGGGTGAAGTAGACTCGGACATCGATAGCTCGACAATTGAGGCCGAAGTGGAAGAGTCAGAGCCGCTTGTTGCAACACTGGATGACCTTCCGGACAAAGAAGACTCGCAGCTGTCTGAAAATGACGAGACGATTGCTGGTGAAGGTCTTGCCGCGAGTGAGATCCGTGTTGTCGATCCGCCGCCAAAGCAGCGTTCTTCTTCAAGGTTACTTTTGGTTGTCCTGCTGTTGGTTGTTTTGCTCGGTGGTGGCTATGCGCTGCTCGGCAGTGGTCTTTTTAAAATGGCCCCGTCAGGAGATACTCTTCGGGCACAAGAACCAGCTAAGCGCTATATGATCGATCGGGACGTCAAGGTTGAGGTTGTCGACCAACAGGAGGTTGCCGCGGTCGGAGTTGTGAAGGAGCTTGTGTCTCCTCCGGCCGTTGTTGAAAAACCAGTGGCTGAAAAAGAGAAGCCAGCTGTTGCTGTCGCTGAGGAAAAGGCCTCCGTTGCTGTTGTTGAGAAGAAAACGGTGGCAGAAGTCGTTACAGTGAAAAAAGAACAGAAAGCTCCTGCTGTTGTCGTAAAAGAAGAAGTAAAAGCGGCGACAAAGAAACCCGCCTACCAGGTTCTTGT
>CALZLE010000153.1 GCA_945788205.1 uncultured Desulfuromonadales bacterium | reverse complement strand
GTGCCGGCAATTTGGCTCGGCGAAGAATTACCCTTGTCGGAGATCCCGACGCTGGCAGAAGAATTGGGAGTTGCCGGCGTGGCCCTCTCGTTCAGCAGCCACTACGCACCGCGTCAGGCCAAGCAGGATTTAAGCAGCCTGCGAAAAAGCCTCGACCCGGCTATTAAGATCGTCGCCGGTGGGCACGCCGTCCGGCATATCAGTAACTTGCCGAACCTGCTGATCTGCACTGACCTGAGACAGATCGAGAAATTGACCAAACGCTATTTCCAGCCATCACTGGACAGAAAGGATAAGTCATGAACCTGAAAGCATATTTTTCCGAAACGAACGGCGTCGGTATCCTCTCGACCGCCGATGCAGAGGGACGTGTTGATGCTGCCATCTACGCTCGGCCGCAGCTGACGGAAGATGGCAAAATCGCGCTGATCATGCGCGACCGCTTGAGCCGTAAGAACCTGCAGGAAAACCCCTACGCTGCCTATCTGTACATGGAAGCGGGTCCTGGCTACTCTGGGGTTAGGCTCTACCTGAAAAAGGTTGCTGAAGATTCCGATCCGGAGCTGATCGCCCGAATGACCAGACGTTCACTGTCGCCGGAGGAGGATCGGGCCAAGGGGCCGAAGTTTATCACCTATTTCAAGGTTGAAAAGGTTCTCAAACTCATCGGCAGTGAAGAGTTATGATGGTATTTCGCAGAATAATCGTGAGCGCTGTTCTGCTCCTGTCAAGCCTGTTGCTGACTTCCTGCACATGAGGAAAGTCTAGGATGAAACTCGGTAGCGAAAATCAGAAGCTCACGCCCTGCCCGACGTCACCCAACAGTGTTGCGAGCGATGCCACCGATAGCGGGCAGCAGGGGATGATCGAATAAAAAGGTCCTCCGCTGCCAGCAACAAACAGCAGACGGAGGACATCCAATCATCTGCTTATGCTCGAGCTCTGCTCGGTGACGCTGACCAGCTGCAGGGCGAAGGTCAGATCCAAACCGGCCAACGGATGGTTAGCATCGAGGGTCACTTCAGCATTCTCTTCTTTGATGATCCGCATCACCCGCTCTTCACCGTCGGCAAAGGCGAGAGAAAGCTTCTCGCCGACCCGCAGTTCCCGATCTTTGGGAAATTGGCTGCGCGGGACTTTGACCATATTTTCCTTGCGATGCGGTCCAAAAGCTTTCTCTGCCGGGATTTCGACATTATTCGCAGCGCCGACCTTCATCCCGATAATCGCTTCTTCCAGCGTCGGGAAAACTTCACCCTGACCGATGGTAAAACTTAAGGGACTGTCCTCATCGGCACTATCGAAAATGTGCCCGTTATCGAGAGTACCGATATAGTGAATGGTGACCCGGTCACCGTTTTGTGCAACTGTCATCTTCTACTCCTTTGTAGCTTCTATCCCCAGCAGCCCCTGCATCACCATCAACAGACAATCGTACATTTCCTCGCGGGTCTGGACAAAGGCGGGGACTTCATTATTGAGAACTTCTTCCATTTTCTGCAATACATCCTGTTCGTTATTTCCGAGCGCATCCATCACCGCCTCATACATCGGCACCACTTCGTAAAGGTCGTACCGGTCAAAGGGGTTGGCATCCGGCTTACCGGAAAACTTCGGCAGGTCGCGGGTCTCTTTTTTGCGCGGGTAACGGTAATAGAGATCTGAGGGTTTAATAGCTATTCCCATAGCGATCACCCGCAACTTGATGAGCAGCCTTGCCCGCAGTGACTTTTACTTTTGCAGAGGCTGCCGTGAGCACCACCACCGGCTTTGTTCAGATAACTGGCCAAGGAATCTGCTGGCACGTACCAGACTCCTTCGATCTCCTCACCTGCCAGTAAGCCACGCTTGATATGCATCATCACGCTCATCGAGGTGGTTTTCATTGCTATCGCGACTTCGTTAACGGTTAACTGTTCTACTTGAGCTGTCATATTTCTCTTCCTTTCCAGAGTTACAACAAATAATAATCGTTGTTAAATAGAGAGTGCTTAACTCGCGGCCTTAATGATCCTGAACCGCTCATCAAAGTGCGGCGCTAAAAGAGGCCGTACGTCCCCCCAGCTGAGGCCACCGCCACCGCAACCGGGGCGCGGCACAATCACTTTTCCCCAGCCACGTTGATCAACCAGCTCGCGCAATTCACGGCTCGATTGCTCGATTAACTTTAAATCCGGCACTTCATAAGGCGTGTGCTCGACCGGGAAGCTGACCAACCGATCGGACAGTTCGTAGACATGGTTACCACCGTCGACAATCTTTCCTCCTAATTGCTCCGGCAAACCAGGGAACCGCTCTGCCGCCTGCTTGGCGGTGCCGCGCGCCATAACACTTTTCCCGCGCCGGGAAACCTTACCGTTGGTGGTGATTGCCACCACATAGCCTTGATTGTAATACTCCCAGAGATTGCCCGACAATTCCTGAATGTGTGCATCCTGAGCAACCCAGGGGCACAGATCGACCAATCTCTCGGTCACCTGCTCGACTTCGATCCGGACATCTTTGTTCAATTTTTTCAACCAGGCTTTCGGCAGTGAGTCCAAACCGTAAAAAGCCCCCGCCAGCATCCCGGCAATCGCCCCGGTGGTATCGGCGTCACCACCTTGATTGACCACCCCAATCAGGCATTCCTCAAAACTGGCGGTTGAAAAAAAGTAGTGGAACACCGTCTGCAATGTATCGACGATATATCCGGAAGCGTGCCCTTTATAGTTGTTGAACTTGAAGTTCGGGTACTCGGTGATCAGCTCACGTGCCATAGCATGCAGCTGAAATCGATCCGCACCGAGCATCGCTGCCTGGGTCATCCGCCCCAGAGTGATACACCCGGCATCAGAGAGCGGATGATTGTGTGTC
>CALZLE010000152.1 GCA_945788205.1 uncultured Desulfuromonadales bacterium | reverse complement strand
CCGTGAGATCGATTTATGAAAAAATTTCGCAACACATTACTCGTACATATTCTGCCGATAATCCTGATGATAATGATGATGGCTCTGGCCATGTCGTTGCTGAATAAGCAGCTAAGTTGAGGGTGCTGACAGAACGACAAATACGACATCCTCATCCCCCACAAGCAAACACCACCACACCAGTTAGCACACCAACCAGGGATAAATAAATAGCGCTGGATATCCCGTGAGTCCCGCGAAATTTCCCAAAAGTAAACAAACACAAAAGGCCCCGGCAAGCAAAGTCATCAGACCGAAAATCCGGGGACGCAATGCTGCTTTCTATTTGTTTCAGGGGAGTTTCGGCTCCTGCGTGCTCGACGAGTCTCATCTGCTTGCAGCGGCGCGCTATATTGAACTGAACCCCATCAAGGCAGGACTGATAAAGCAAGCCTGGGATTATCCGTGGTCGAGCTGTAAATTTTCACAGCCGCCAAGCTGAAACTGCCCCCCTGGTGCGAGAAAGGACATTGCCGGGGATGGTCGATGACTGGAGGAGCTTTCTGCATCAAGAGGATTCAGGGGCACAAGAACCTGTGCTGAAAGGAACGCGAACCGGTCGACCGGTCGGCAGAGACGAATTTGTCTTTCAGCTGGAGGCGATGTCGGGAAGAATTCTGCACCCGGGTTTGCCGGGGCGACCTCGAAAAGAAAAATAGGTGTTATGTCCCCGGAATAGTTCGGGTTGGCATGACGGGGGACCCCAAAAACAACGATGACGGATATCACCAAGAGGTTTTCCGGTTCATTTTACTGTTCCGGTTCTTCGAGCGATTTGTCTTTCTGGGAGCTTCTTCCACTCCATAAACGACTTTTTTAAGGTCGTCCGCTCTACTTTGCCTCTTTGGTGTTTCCGCCACCGTATGACTCTAATCTATCGCAGGTTTTAGGGATGTCAAGTGATAAAATTAAACTGTAATTCAAATAGTTACAACTACCTGAAATCACTTGGGACAGGGTGTTTAAGGCTTAAGTCTGTAGACGGAAGGGGGCCTACGAAAACCATTACATCTTAGGTAGCTATATATCTCGCTCTTGCGAGCCATTTTTAATAAAAATATCGAATTCAACACTCGCATACCCTTTTGCGTTGATTCTAATTCGGTGAATACCAAAGCCACCTGCAGTTCCAGTCAAAAATTGGAGCCTCACTGCAGCCTATATTGCAGATACTACATCTAATTTTGTTCGAATGGCGCGATTTAATAAGCCTGTTTCGGCCGCCAGGAAAGCAAAAAGAACTGCAATTTTAACAGTTACAGCTGTTTTGAAATTAAATCTCCGGCGCGGCTAATACTTGCCTTGTTTATGTGGCCTTTCATTGGATCAAGCAAACATATGACATCCCTCGGCTGAGTGGACAATTTGACTTTTGAGCGACTGTTCGGTAAGTTGATTGCTCACCGGGATCTGATGGCGACGATCGTTTCAGAAAAATGTGATCGGCCCATCAATCGGGTCGTTAAAGTGGTCGCCAGCGCGGCGTTTTTGCTGGTCGGGCTCTGAACTTGTGAGGTTGGGGCTGGTGCGGGCTCCCGCAGTCTTCGGGAGCCCGTTTGTGTCTCAGGCCGAAAGGCCGATGGTGGTAAGGCTTTTCTGGATGGCTTCCTGATTGAATGGTTTGGTCAGGTAGCCTTCGCAGCCCTCCTTGAAAGAGCTCATGATGGTCTTGCCGTCATTCATGGCGGTCACCATGAGAATTTTTACGCTGCTTTCCAGCGAGGTGAGGCCATGTTGCTGTTCGTAGGCCCTGATCTGCTTGACAACCTCCGGGCCACTGAGCCCTGGCATGTCAATATCCATGGTGATCAGCTGATAGGGCTGCTCTTCCAGATGGGCTTTGATGAACAGTTCCAGGGCCTCTTCGCCGCTGCTGGCGGAATCACAGTCCCCGTGCGATTTAAGCAGCATGCTGATTTTTGTGCGACTGACGAACTCATCATCCACTGCTAGAATTTTCATTCTAGACTCCTTTCCTTTTTCTGCTTTTCCACCTGATTGGAAAAACATTTGAATTCTTTTCTAAGCTGTATAAAGCACTCTGTAAGCGAATCAGTTTCGCCGGTGGCCGCTAATTCCTCAAGCTGCCTGGCGGCCTCGGACAGTGGCGAGGCCAGGAGATTTGCCGCTCCCCCTTTCATGGCATGAGCTTGTTTTCTGACGATTTCGGAATCTTTATTTTCGAGTGCAGTTTCGATCTGCGCGAATTGTTCGTTTGAATGGGCGATGAAACCATCGATGACCGATTCGAGAAAATCGACGTCGCCGTCAAATTCAGCGAGAGCTCCGGCGTAGTCGATCGGTTCAATTTGATGTTCGGTTACGGTCTGGGCTGTTGTGCAATTGGAGCTTATCCGCTGTTCTGCCCATTTCTCAACCAGGGCCAGCAGGTCCTCTCGACGCAGGGGCTTAGAGATGTAGTCGTCCATTCCGCAAGCAAGGCATTGTTCGCGATCCTCGGTTTTTGCATGCGCGGTCATTGCCGCAATCGGGATTTTCTTCACCGGCGATATGGTCGTGTCGGAAGTAAAAGAAGCGATCTTTTGTTCATGAGACCGTATCGCTCTGGCGGCCTCCAGGCCGTTCATGACCGGCATATCGATGTCCATCAAAATCATGCTGAATTGTTTGGTTTTAACTGCTTCAAGTGCTAATTGGCCGTTGCCGACAATGGTGACCTGATAACCGGCTTTTTCAAGGTGGCGCTGGGCAACCTGCTGGTTGGTGGGGTGGTCTTCGGCAATCAGGATCTGCAGATGGCTGCGACTTTCATCCTTCAGCAGGTGTTTGGTGACCAGGGATTTGGATGAGACCGCTGGGTTGTTCTCGGGGGGAAACAAGATCAGGGCGAGCGCCTTATGCAGCTCGTCCTGCCGGATCGGTTTCGGCAGGTAGCCATCGATGCCGATTTCCCGACAGAACTCGGCGTCTCCTTTCTGGCCGATCGAGGTCAGCGCCAACGTGGGAATCTCTTGCAGGGTCGGATTGTTCTTGATGCTGGTTAGAACCTGACTGCCCCCCATTTCAAGAATCTGCAGATCGGCGACAATCAGGTCAAAAGAGGATTGCAGTAGTTGGGAGCTTTCATTGTTGATAATGTGATTCATGTAAGCTGGCAGGTCCGTAATGATACAGCCCCAAGACTGCAGGTATTCGGTCAGGACAAAGGAGCTGGACGGGTTGCTGGCCACCAGCAGGACGCGGGTATCCGTCAAGTCGATGGCATGGTTCAGTAACGGCGCCTGCTGTTCGGCCGGCCGGATGAATTTGAGTTTGACCCGAAAGGAGCTCCCCTGTTCGACTTGACTTTCCAGGCCGATTTCTCCGCCCATCAGTTCGGTGAGTTGCTTGGCGATGGTGGTTCCGAGTCCGGTTCCACCAAATTTTCTGGTCGTCGAGCTGTCGGCCTGGGTGAAGCCGCTGAAGATGTCTTTCTGCTGTTTTTCGGATATCCCGATCCCCGTATCCTTGACCAGGAAGCAGAGCTCAATCTCGGTTTCTGTCTCGCGGCCTTTTTCAACCATGATGGCAATCTCGCCGTCAGTGGTGAACTTCAGGGCGTTGCTGGCCAGATTGTAAATGATCTGCTTGAGGCGGACCGGGTCACCGATTAGCCGGGACGGGATGTCCGGGCAGACATATGAGACAAAGTCGAGCCCTTTCTGATGAGCCCGCAATGCGACGCTGGTAGAGATGTCTTCGATGATATTGCGCGGATTGAATGGTGTCTGCTCCAGATGCAGCTTTCCTGCCTCGATTTTTGAAAAATCGAGGACATCACTGACCGTTGCCAGGAGGGTGTTGGCCTCCGACATGATGGTGTCTAGCAGTTCCTGCTGGTCTTTACTGAGCTCAGTCTCGAGGCAGAGCTCGGTCATGCCGAGGATGCCGTTGATCGGCGTGCGGATTTCATGACTCATGTTGGCCAGGAACTGGCTCTTGGCCTGATTGGCCGCTTCGGCCTGCTGCTTGGCCTCATCCTGGCGCGTGACATCGGTGAGGCTTTCGATGATCCCCAGGAGCGCTCCGTCTGCTGAACGGAAGGCCGATGCTGACAACGAACACTTCAGCTGCTGTCCGTCCGGCCGCGTGAAATGAACTTCCCGCTGGACCTGCTCTTGCCCGTTGAGGATGCTCTGCCGGACGCACTCTGAAGTCTGACAGAGATCGCAGCTGAGCACTTCATGACACTTCCGGTTCGCCATCTCCTCCGGATTAGTCCCGGCCAGGCTGGCGAATGAGTGGTTGTAGCGCAGCAGGCTTCCCTGGCAATCGATCATGCGGATGCCGGTCCCCGCGGCTTCAAATATTTGATGCAATTCGGCATGAGAAGCCCGTAGCTCGGCGTCTGCTGATTCCTTAAGGGTGATGGCCCGCTGCAGTTCCTGATTGGTCGCTTCGAGCTCTGCGGTTCTCTCCAGGACCCGCATCTCGAGCTGAGCCTGAGCCTGCTGCAACGCAGCTTCGGAGGTCACCCGTCTGTCAATCTCCTGTTCAAGATCATGGTATTTCTCATTTAACCGTTCATTGGCTGCATGAATTCCGGCCAGGGTGCTGCGGGTTAATGTCATCACCAGGCAGACAAAAATAGCGCCGCCAAGGAAGATGCTCGCGGTGAGAATCTCCAACGGAAGGGATGGTTTATTGATCAGGAGATAGATGTAGCCGATATAGCCGAGTAGAAAAAAGCCCATGAAGGCATTCAGGAAAGACCAGCTGCCTCGCAGCCTGCCTGGAACACGGCTGCTGGTTTTGAAGCCCAGGATGTTGGCATAGAACATCAGCAGGATGCCGAACGAAACCTGGGTGATTGAAATAGTGTAGACACTGAGCATCAATTTTCCCCCCTGGGAGTTGGTGGATTTTAACGTTTCCGGGTAAAGAAATAAACAATTCTAATTTTTTGACCTAAAAAGAATTGAAAACAATTAATTATTCTGTGGTTTACTATGATTTGAGGACGCTGGTTGCTGTGCTGAGGGGAATAGCTGGAGCGATAATGGCAGAAAAACGGAATGTCAAACGTAAGCGCAAGCGGTTTAAAGTTCTTTTCGGAGTCGAATATCCGAACGCGTTGCATTGCTGCCTTTTGATAAAGGCGAAGAGGAATATCGAGCGCTTGTCGACGAGCTGCGACACTGATATCTTTCCTCGCATGAATGAGTGCCCGATTCATCCCGACTATTTGCCGGAAAGCAAAACAGTGACCTCATCGTAGTCCGCCCATCTCAACCCGTTGCGCGCGGGTTGGTGGCGGATTGAAAAAAGCCAAGCGTTGTCAAGCAGTACTTGAAAAACAAGGGCATACAAAACAAGATAAATTCCTTACAGTGAATATTTGCTTTTAACAAAATTTATTGTTTCCAGCCAATGTTCGTCGTCAACATCAGGGAAAGAAGTTAGTTTTGCTTCCAATAGGTCCACGAACTGCATTGCCTTTACTTTGTCCTTCTCATAACCTCTTTCGGCCAAATAATATGCATGATTGTTGTAAATTTGACCGATAAGCCTTTCGCATGTTTTATTGGACTCATCAAGTTCTTGAGCGTAAACTTGTGCAATTTTAATTTTTTTTATTGATTGTTCTAAAGCTTTTTTATTTTTATGCTCAATTTCATATTGATTGTAAAACGCATATGACAAATCATTATAAAGTTTTGCAAAAATATATTTTTCTTTTTCTTTCATGTCTTTTTCAAAGACGTGTTCTAGTTTCATAACAAGTGTTTTGTAAACTCCAAATCCAGAAACAGAAATGAAAATTGCAAAAATCGTTAACATGGTGACCAAGAGTTTATCGTAAGTTTCTGAGGAGGCTATATCCGATCCAATTAAACTTGCTTCCTTCGCGCCACCTAATAACATGCCTATTATAAATACGGTAAGCAAAAGGATGATTTGAATAACAAAAGGATGATCATTTTTGATGTGCTTAAAATTTGCCTTGATACAATAGGGAAGGTTTCTTGCGCAT
>CALZLE010000151.1 GCA_945788205.1 uncultured Desulfuromonadales bacterium | reverse complement strand
GTTCCAAGTAGCTTGGTTCGCAACACTTAGACCTTTTGGCAGGGTAAAATCGCTTGATTGAGCAGATGGTGGGATTTTCACATGTAACTAGTTTTGAAAACCAATCCGTCTCGCCCGATCTCCCATTTCAAGAGTGATTTTCTGATTTTTGAAATACCGACTGGACGCACAATGGTTGAAATCTTGAATGTCCTTGATATTGTGAAATCAATTTAGAAACAACTTCTGAAACTCGGCAACCCTTGGGATATGGACGCAGTCGACTTGCTTTGAATGTCCATACTTTTGAGATCCTCTTCTATGCAGCAAGAATAGTCCCTGAATCAGTGAGCGCATAGCTCATACCTCTCAGGTTTATCTCGCCAAGTCATTTTGGAGAGAAGTTTGTGGCTTAATTCCGTCGACCGATACATTTTTTCCGGTCAGGCGAAGCCGTTCTTTGACAATTTAGCTGATTTTATTTCATTTTGGTGCCGATCTCCGATTTTTGAGCGAGCGACATCAGTCACACCCTCGGTTGTGATTTTCCAAGTCACTGTTGCGTTGTTTTTTGCTCAACCATAGGCAAACCGCTCATAGGTTTTGGAAAACGCCTGGGCTTGGTCGTTGGCATGACAACTAAAACGCAGGGTCAGACCATGGGCATGGCGGATAAAACGTCCGGCAAAGTAGATCAGGTCCTGCATCACCGTCTTGATTCGACGGCGCTGCTTGGCGCGTCGTGCCTGCTTCTTCCCCATTAAGCCAACCTGACCCACGGCCCGCAAAATATTGTAGGCCAACCCGGCACAGCACATGACCAGGTCATTGGTGGCAAACTTGCCCGACGGCAACCGCTCAAGATTCATATCGGTCTTGAGCTCAGAGTGATACTGCTCACACAGGGCATGCCCCTTGTAGAGTTCGATCACTTTATCCTTGGCAACATTGAGGTTGGTCCACCAGCCTTCGATCTCGACATCGGGGATGAGCAGCGGGGTGCCATCCTTCTCAAAGTTTCGTTGGGTAGCCCGCAGCACACGGCGCAGCTTGATGGTCTTTTCTTCATCATTTTCGTCTTTGTAGGAGCGCTCGACGGTTTCTGTCATGATGGCAACGCGCCCCTTCTTGTCCTGCTTCACCGTCTTGCCATGGGCAAAGACCTCAGAAGCCCGAGTCGGAATGTCGGCCCGCCGGGGATTCCACTTAACGATGAAATCGACCTTCTCGGTGCTCAAGGTCACCAGGGTGGCGATCGCAGCATGAGCGCTGTCCAGCCGTACCAGCAAGGGGGCCTTGGTCAACTGCCGGCTCTTGTTGATTGCTCGTAATAAGAACGGGATGAAGCCCTCTTGGGAATGCTGCGATCCGGGCCGTTGTTCAATCTCCAGGCACCAGCCCTCCAGGCCCAACCAGGCCGCGATAGGGGCAAAGCCGTTGAACTTGCAGTAGGTCCAGGAGTGTCAATCGGCATTGAAAAATGACCCACCATCGGCGTCCAATTTTGACCCACCTCAGCGGGTTAGTTTTGGTCGTTTTTCCTGGGCCTGATTCTCCAGCTTTCATTCCCGGTTTCGATAATCTCACAGTGATGTGTGACCCGGTCGAGTAGTGCTGTGGTCATCTTGCCGTCACCAAAGACCTGCGGCCATTCGCCGAAGGTCAGGTTGGTGGTGATCAGTAATGAAGTTTTCTCATACAGTTTCGAGATCAGGTGGAACAGGAGCTGCCCGCCACTCTTGGAGAACGGCAGGTAGCCGAGTTCATCGAGCACCACCAGATCGACTCTGGCCAGGCTTGCCGCCAGCCTGCCGCCTTTTCCGAGCAACTTTTCTTGTTCCAACCGATTCACCAGGTCGACCAGATTGAAGTATCGGCAGCGTTTGCCACTACGGACGACCTGCCGAGCGATAGAGATCGCCAAGTGAGTCTTGCCGGTGCCGGTCCCGCCGACCAGAATGACATTGCTTTGGCTGGCGAGGAACTGCCCTTCGTAAAGGGTCCGTACTTGGGTTTCGTTGACCGGCGAGGCGCTGAAGTCGAACTGATCAAGGTCTTTAGCCATCGGGAACTTGGCTTGGCCCATCCGGTAGCGGATGCTGCGCATTTGTCGCTCTGCCTGCTCCGCGTTCAGTAGCTCCAAAAGAATCTTCTCCAGAATCGCTTTCTGCCGGGTGCCGTTGACCAGCACCTCGTCGAGCACGCTACGCATGCCGTGCAGTTTTAGCTCTTTTAAGGCTATCAGCAGTTGTTCACGAAGCATGACCACCTCCGAAAAGTAGACGGTTGTAGCGCTTGCAGTCGGCCGTCGGAAACAGGCGCAATTGCGGCAAATTCTCCGGGGCCTGATAGTCAGTTGTCGCCTTCGGGTCTGTTGCTCGTGACAGAATGTTCAGCACCAGGTCACGGCTGATGGTTCTTGATAGCAGGGCTTCCTTGCAGGCCTGCTCAACGGCGCCAAGTCCATAGCGCGGAATGACCGCGAGGATACCGACGAACTGCTTGTCGCCATCATCTGTCCGCCCCAGACGTTCCCGTGCCTTCTGTAAGGCCTGCGGCAGCTCCCAGGCACGAAACGGTGCGCCGTTACGAAATGCCCCCGGTTTCTGCTTGAGGACATCGAGATAATGCCACGGGATGTAGATGGTTCGGTCTCGGCCGTACTGGCGGCGATGCAGACCGATCAACGTGCCGTCATAATGGAAGTAGACACGGTCGGCATAGGCGCGAACGGTGACGATCTTGCCGGCACAACGCGCCTCGACGCTGTAGCGGTTGCGATCGAAGCTGACCAGTGAGGTCGGCGTCACCCGGGCCGTGCTCTCCTGGTAGGCGTCAAAAGCAACAGAAGTCTGGACCAGCGACTCCCGTTCTTGTTCGGCAACCTCCGCCACTGTCTGGTTTGGGTGGTCGGGATGCTTCTGGCGGGCGGCCAGCACCTTACACTCGTCCCGCAGCCATTGGTTCAGTTCATCCAGATCAGAAAACTTGCGCGGCTTGCCGAACAGCTTCTGGCGGATCACACCGACCTGCCGCTCCACCTGTCCTTTCTCCCAGCCGGCAGCGGGAGTGCAAGCGACCGGCTCGAACAGGTAGTGGGAAGCCAGCGTCTGAAAGCGCCGGTTAAACACCCGCTCCTTGCCCATCAGCACTTTGCTGACCACGGTCTTCAGGTTGTCATAGATCCCTTTGCGGCAAGAACCGCCATAGAACGAGAATGCCTGAACATGGGCGTCCAGGATCATCTCCAGCGTCTCGCGCATATAGGCGACGCAGAACGGGGCGCGGCTGTGGCTGAGACGGAAGTGAGCCAGCTTGATCTTGACGTTTGAGCCGCCCAGTTCGATCTGCTCATAACTCCAGTCGAACTGAAAGGCCTCGCCTGGAGCGAAGACCAGTGGGATAAAAGCTTTGCTAACCGAGTCCTTTTCGCGCCACTTCTTGACGAACCGCCGCACCGTATCGTAACCGCCCTCAAACCCTTCACGCTGTAGCATCTCAAATAACAGCAGAGCCGTTCGACGCTGTTTCGGTGGCTTCTTCTGATCCTCTTCAAGGGCTGCGACAAGTTGCTCTTTGAAAGGCTCCAGCTTGGGGCGAGGTTGAACTTTACGTTCGTAATGAAGCTCCGTGACATCGGAGCGGATGATCCTCCGGACTGTATTTCGAGCCAGGTTCATCTCCCGGGCAATCTGTCGGATCGACCTCTTGTCCCGGTGGTAGGCTCGTCGAATTTTAGCAATGGTTTCCACAATCAGCATCTCCTTCCAAAAAGCTCCTCTCTCTGCAAAAAGCAAAGAGCTTGGAGGATATGCTGAGGTGGGTCAATTTTGGACGCCGATTACCCCCAAAAGTGGGTCATTTTTGCATGCCGGCCAACAAAAACGTACCCTAAGCTTCCAAGGTTGACAGGGCTTTCTCGCATGTTACCTCATAATTCGATTCGGTATGGACGAAGGGGCAACCGGGAGCTTTTTAAGGATGCCGATCTCAAATGTAGTGACTATCGCAGTCCGAGGCGTGACAATAACTTTCCGAGTTCTCGGTTGAGGAAATGGTCACGGTGGAGGAATGAAAATACCGGCGGCTTACGCATTTCGAACTTTCGCAATTCCTGCATCAACTGCGGGTGAGGACCAAGCTTTATCCCCTTTTTGAACGTCTGTAAGGCTGCCCCCCTCTTATTTCTCAGCAGGTAGATACGTCCCAGATTATAGTAGTGATCAGCGATTGTCGGCTCTTCTTTAATGGCCCCTATGCACATATTTATGGCGTTGCTATATTCTTGATTCACTTTTGCACAGCAATAAGCAAGATGTGAACGAACTTTCGGGGTACTGTTGAGGTTTCCAGCCTCCTCCAGTAAAAGCATTGCTTCAAGAACATTTTCTTTTTCGAGCAAAGCAATTCCTTTACCGACGAGTTCAAAATATCTGCTTGATGACTTAGATTCTTCTTCTGCTGCTGTTGTTTTCTCTGCTGCTTTTTCAGAGGTACTCAATTGAATGTTTTCGAAACAATCTTCTATCGTCTGGTCTATGGATCTCGAAACTGTTGACTCAGGTTTCCTGATTGCGTCTGATAGCGGGAGTAGCTCTTCGCAGTTTGGACATTTGCACTGAGTTGCCGTTTGGGGGATCTCATTTTCAGAGATAGTTGTACTGAATGCACATTTTGGGCAGAAAACCTGGATTTTTGTCATTTGCAAACCTTGAAAGTAGCATGATTTCTACCAGCTAACATTGACATGCTAGCATGTTGGGACTCTTCAACTAAAAGGATTCCTCCGAATCGCTGCAACCCTCTGGACACAAACCAGATGTTATCGTGATGTGCGCTTTTTTTTTGCGGTCTCAAATTCTGATCGAATAGGAGCAGACCGCCCAGATACCACCTCGCTGCTCAACAAGTATGACTTCAGCGGCTTTGGCTTTATGCTCAGTGCGGGCGTCAAAGCAAACCCACAGGTAGTCACCATCGGGGAAATTGGGGGGCGAGGTAACGGCACGTATCGTTTTAAGTGTGCGATGGAGGACTTTACCGAGCATGGCTTGGTTGCGTTCGATTCTGTCGATCAAGATCTGCTCATCGTTGGCCAATCGCAGCAGTTCGGACCCGCTCATGTAGGCTGCCTGATAATTTTCACTGTCGATGGTTGTCGCAAAGGTTTCAGCGATGGCGATGACTTGCTCTGGGACAGTGTCGGCAAGGCTGGTCGATGTGAATACGCAGAGTCCGAATAAAACGGATAAAAAAAGATGCTCCATAGTCCCCCCCCGGGTTGCTGGTTACAAAAGCCAATGATTCTGTTACTGACTTACCTCAAGCCAGGTCCTGACCTGGTCGAATGCGTAAGGCTTATCGAAGACCTGGCAGCCTAACTGCTCTGCTTTATCTAAGTCCTCACTGCTCCAGGCTCCAGAGATGATCGCCTTGCGGTGCTCCGGGATCTTGCAGCCACCCTTTCGTAGCAGTGCCAGAAAATCCAGTCCGGTCATGCCAGGCATCTGGTTGTCGGTGATAAGAACATCGTAGCAGGGTGCCTTCATCGGACAGCGATCTGTCCCCTGAAGTGTCATGTGACAGGTTGCCCTTGAAAAGGTGGCTACGTGGTATTGCTCTCCATCGAGAAATTCAGACAGAAAGCTAAGGCAGAGGTCGTCGTCATCGATGACCAAGGCACTTTTTTCGATTGCCATGTGTTCCCCCCGGGGTGAAATGAACCTTGAAGTGTGGAACCAAGAAACAGTGTAACGTGAGTAGCTGACTAATTTCTGAACGGCGAGGAGTGTGTGCGTAGGCGTGACCGAGATAATCTGTCAATACCTCCTGGGCGGCAGATTTTCACGGATAAAAACCTCATCATCAATGCCAACATGAATGCCCATTCGCAAAAGTAGTAATTCTTGATCAGTCAACCCAATTAATGCCAAAAAGCTATACAGCAATTTTCCTGTTTAAAAAGCTAGCTATTGTCTCTACGAGAACGGCAGATTTGAGAGGTTTTGTGAGGTAGTCATCTGCCCCCACCTGCTGTCCTTTCGCCATATCTGCAGTGGTCGTTTTCCCTGATAGTAAAATCACCGGAATGTTTTTGGTGGAGGGCGTATTCTTGATGTGCTGGCAGACCTCAAAACCGTTCACATCAGGGAGCAATACATCAAGCAGTACAAGGTCAGGTTTCTCTTCGATCAAAGCATCTAGGGCTGCTTGACCATTTGATACCGCTATTACGTCATACCCCCTTAACTTCAACACAATAACTTCAAGCTTGAGCAGGAGCTCCTCATCCTCCACTACCAGAATCTTTTTCTTCATTGCACCCATCCTTTAAATAATCACCCCATCGCACTTGGGAAAATATAACATTTATGGCATGTCGGCTCAATGTTTATTAGTTGGGGAACTCGAGTCTCATAACTTGTGATTTTGCCCCTCCAGGTCCCAGACATATGGAACATAATTTGACCCTTTCCCATCGACGTGATTTCAGGTGGTTAGAGGGCCTTTTTATTCGCCCCACATTTTAAAACAACTTTTGCGAAGATCTGACGGGAATACTTCTGTATTTTCAGCCAAGTAGGATTTGGGTCGAAGCGACCTAGCGAAAAATGGTTGAAGAGAGCTTAATCGCAACCCGATTTCTTAGGCTTACCCGATTATCCGATGTTCAGATCCCCATACTTTATTAGATTCTTCAAATTTTACATTGACAACCCCTCCCCTCTGGCGCTATTGTTTGCACACGCTAATCCTTATTTGTGAAGAGTTTATGGATTTATCGAGGACCAAATACCTAGTCATCATCTCCGCTCTGATCGCGATCCTTTTTCCGCTGGTCAACATCTACTACATTCTACCGTCATTTAAAGACGTCCTTATTGACAACACTGAACAGGATGCCGAACGGATCGTCAGCTTTTTTGCCCGGGCCATCGTCAGTGATGGCCAGATGGTGAAAAATGTCAATAAGCACCGTGAATGGCTCGAAGAGTTGAAGGAGTCGCTGAGCCTGGAAAAAGTCAGGTTTTTTTCACCTGATGGTACGATCGTTTACTCCTCGGATATGGATGAGATCGGGACCATCAACACGAAAGATTATTTTCATCAGTTGGTCGCCAAAGGACAGAAGTTTACCAAGGTTGTTGCAAAAGAGAGCGGCAGGACATCCGAAGGGGCGCAGCTCATGACGGATGTGGTGGAAACCTACCTGCCGATCATGGACGGTAAAATATTTATCGGCGCGGCAGAGATCTATTATGACATCACCGAGCGGGAGGACAGGATTAACCAGACCGTGTCCCGGGCTTCACTGGCCACCTTTGTGATCATCATCCTATTTCTCATGCTGGCTACCTTCCTAACTCTGAGACAGACAAACGAAGCGGTGCTGTCTGATAACAGTCTCCCGGTCATATATCGGTTCCCCTATATCGCGCCTGTGATCCTCGGGGTCCTGATTTTCAGTGTCGAAGGTCTGGTCATGCTGCTGCTGAATGCCTGGCCCAATATCCCGGTATTGACGGAAGTGATTCTTGATTCGACACTTCTTGTCATGATATTGGCACCGGTCTTCTATTATTTTGTCGTGATGCCGTTGATGAAACACATTGCCAGGCAGAGGGTGGCGGAGCAGGAGATCAACCAGCTGGCCTACTTCGACAGCCTGACTGGGTTGCCTAACCGCTGCTTGTTTCAGGACCGGTTGGCCCAGGCGCTTTCCCGCGCCCGCCGTGACGGAACCAAGATCGCTCTTCTCTATTTCGATCTCGACCGTTTCAAAGAGGTCAACGATAGCTTCGGCCATCACATCGGTGACCTGCTGCTGCAGGGGGTTGCCCAGCGATTGCAGAGAATTGTGCGGCAAAGCGATACCCTGTCCCGCCTCGGGGGTGACGAATTTTCCCATCTGATCACCTCGCTGAAAACCGATCATGGAGCTGCGGTGTTGGCAGAAAGAATCCTCGAAGTCATAAAGCCACCATTTGAGTTAGAGGGGAAAAAGATCTTCACCTCAACCAGTATTGGCATCTCCATCTTCCCGAATAACGGAGAGGATGCTGAGACCTTGCAGAAGCATGCCGATATTGCCATGTATGTGGCCAAGGAGGGGGGACGCAACGCCTTCGCCTTTTTCTCCGAGGAGATGAATCGCCAGGTACAAGAGACTCGGCAGATGGAAACGGATCTGCGCCGTGCGTTGGACAATGACGAATTCTTTCTGGATTACCAACCCCAGTTGGATTTGCGTTTGGGTCGGATTGTCGGTGCTGAAGCGTTGTTGCGGTGGAATCACCCGGAAAAGGGGTTGGTTTCGCCGGTCCAGTTCATTCCGCTAGCAGAAGAGACGGGGCTGATCGGGCCGTTGGGCGAATGGGTGCTGCGCACAGCCTGCAGACAGAACAAAGCCTGGCAGGAGGCCGGATATTCGCCCATACGCATCGCAGTCAACCTCTCCGCTTACCAGCTCAGGCAGCCCGACTTCGTTGACCTGGTCGATCGCGTGCTTCAGGAGACTGGGCTTGACCCATGGTGGCTGGAACTGGAGCTGACGGAAAGTCTGGTGATGGACAATGCGGAATCCAGCGAGGAGGTGCTGGCCAAGATCAGCAAACGGGGGATTCTTCTGGCTATCGACGACTTCGGAACAGGCTATTCCTCCTTGAGTTACCTGAAGAACTTCACCGTGGACCGCATCAAGATCGATCGCAGTTTTGTCGGGCAGCTTCCCAACGACCTCAATGATTCGGCCATTGTCGAGACCATTCTGGCCATGGCGAGGACCCTCAAGCTTGAGGTGGTCGCCGAGGGAGTGGAGACCATGGAGCAACTGGATTTCCTGAAAAAATATGATTGCCAGATGGTGCAGGGGTTTTATCTAGGCCGGCCTATGGTAGCGGAGCTTTTTGTGGAACATTTAGAGAAGTCCGCTGAACAGGTTCCTTCGGCACCGGTTTGTCTAGTTCAGAAGGGAGGGCTGAAACCTTTCTGACATGCCTCTTGGTTGTTGAATCAGTTACAGGTTAATCGTCCCTAGTTTATTGGACACTTTTGCCCCACCTCCAGGCCCCCAGTCTCATGAATCACCTTTCCCAAAACGTTAAAGGCCCAAACCCGGCGGCGGGTTCCCAGGCTAGGGCTTTCATATCGTCGGAAGCTGCGTCTCAAAATTTGTGAGTTAATCTCACGGCCCCGACATATGGAACATAAAATCGGCCCTTTCGCTTTACTGTAATTTCAGTATCTTAGCGGGAGGGCCACTTTTGATCTAACTTTTGAGATGGTCACGTCGGGAATAGTAGTGTGATTCCAGCCAGGTAGGCAGTTGGTGGTGCTGGCCTGCTGGTTAATTTGCCCGAATTTGCTTCAGATAGAGCTGATTTTGCCGATCACCTGTCTATCAGCTCCATATATATGAGACATTTGCCTCGCCCCCCATCAACAATAAAAATTATTCTTTTCAGGAATGTTTAAGGCAAGCCAGGCCTCATTGAGAAAACCTGACAAAATAATGTTTCTTAGTTATCCTTCACTAGCAAATCTTCTCAACTAAATTCAAAATCGAAAAGCTGGCGCAATCTTTTTGCTGCCGGGACAGGGCATTGACTGGAGAGCTCTTATGGTGCCGATTTCAAATAACCCCGAGAAACCTTCGAGATTAAAAGTGTTTGCTCCCTCTGTATTGACATTATTGGTGGGAGCTCTGCTTGCGTTATTTATTTTCTTTCTTTTGCAAGAGCATAACCAAGACCAAGCTCTCTTAGCATTTCAGATTCAAGCAAAGGACAGCATCGCCCTGATTCAGGGGGAACTGAATCAATCTTTGGGAGCTCTGTCTTTTGTCGGTGATTATTTCGACACCTCAGAATTCGTCTCGAGAACAGAATTTTCAGAATTCGTCAACCGGACCCTAGACCGCTACCCTGCCATTCACGCCATCTCCTGGAATCCCCTTGTTAAATATAGTGATCTTGGAACTCTCATCACCAGGGCGCATGAAGAAGGAGTGGAAGGATTTGCGGTCACTGAGCGCAACCCAGCGGGTGAGCTCGTGCCTGTAGGTCATCGCAGGGAGTACGTCACCGTATATTACATTGAACCCATTGAAAAAAACCGACCAGCACTAGGATTTGATATCGCCTCAAACCCTGTTCGAAATGAAGCGATAAAGTCAGCATTTGAGTCGGGACAGACCGTTGCAACCGGCAGGATAAAACTCGTGCAGGAAACGGGGAATCAGTTTGGCGTTTTGATTCTACGTCCTCTCTATGCTCAAGGCGCAGATATTGGTACCCCCGAACTGCGCAAGAAATATAAAAAAGGATTCGTGGTTGAGGTGTTGAGGATTGGGGATGCCATCCAAAACGCTCTAAGTGGCTCAAGCCATGAGAACTTAAAGATGAGCCTCTATGACCTTTCGGCAAAACCAGACGAACAACAACTTTACCCTGCTGGGACCCAGTACCAAAGCAACAGCATGTCCACGAAGACAGCTATTGAGAACGGTAACAATGCTCCAGTTAGCAGCGATTTCTCCTTCGGAACTCGACAATGGAGGATTATTGTCCAGCCTCCCTCTAACAAAACTGTCTCTCTGGGCGAGATCCAGGCTTGGGTGATATTGTTTGGTCTACTCCTGATATCAACCGGTTTCTCCTTTTACCTTTATCGAAAGCAATTGTCAGAAAGGCTTTTGCGTAACAGCGAGGAGAAGTTTCGAGCCCTCTTTGAACAGTCTGGTGGCTATTGCATGATTTTTGACCCGAATACTCCCGATGGCATTCCTGTCATCATGGAAGCCAATGAGGCCGCCTGTTTGTCTCATGGATACAAACGGGAAGAGTTTGTCGGGCGACCAGTTGCAGATATCTATGACGATGAGGGAAAGAAACTTGTCAAGGATAGAACAAAGCTGATTATGACCGGGAAGCCTTTCTATGCTGAGAATATTCATGTCAGAAAGGATGGATCAACATTTCCTGTTGCGGTCAATGCCAAGCGGATTGAAATTGGTTTCGGCAAGCCACAAATATTGACCGTGGAATATGAC
>CALZLE010000150.1 GCA_945788205.1 uncultured Desulfuromonadales bacterium | reverse complement strand
CATGTTGATTTCATGCTCCTTGCCCTCGGTCAGATCGACAAACGCAGGCAGGTAGCTATCGGCATCCAGTCCGATGTGGAGTTTCGCTGCGCCCTTGCTTTTGCGATACTTGGCCCAAGGAAACAGCGACAATGTTTTCTGGCAAAATCACTATAACATCAAAGGGTTCCAAGCCTTCTATTTATTAATCAAACTGTGGGACAGCAGTGAGCTTTTCTGTTTTTTTTACGCGTTACAGAGTCCAGTAAGCCAACCCTGCGGCTTCTACCTCTGCGCGTTTCAACATACATTTAACATCAACCACAACCCCCTTGCCATTTCCGTTGGCACAGAGTTTTACTAATGCCTGTGTATCGATTGTAGCAAAGGATTTATGGCTGACGGCATAGATGACCGCATCGACCTCACCTAATTGGTCCAGATCAATTAACTGCATATTATACTCTTGCTTGGCTTCCTCTGGACAGGCTAAAGGATCGTGAGTTAGGACCTCTACACCGTAATCCTGCAACTCATAGATAATATCAACAACTTTGGTATTGCGGATATCCGGCACATCTTCCTTAAAAGTCAAACCGAGAACCAGAACACGTGCTCCTTTTATCACCTTGCCAGATTTGATCATCTGCTTGACGGTATTATCAGCAACATACTTACCCATTCCGTCATTGATGCGACGACCGGCAAGAATTACCTGCGGCAGGTAGCCGATCTGTTCGGCTTTGTGGGTCAGGTAATAGGGATCGACACCGATACAGTGGCCACCAACTAGGCCGGGAGTAAATTTGAGGAAGTTCCACTTGGTTCCAGCGGCTTCTAATACGTCCATCGTTGGGATATCAAGCTTGTTGAAAATCAGCGCCAATTCGTTGATCAAAGCGATATTAAGATCCCGCTGAGTGTTCTCGATAACCTTGGCAGCCTCGGCAACCTTTATACTGGATGCACGATGAACACCGGCAGTGACGACCATTTCATAAACCTTGGCAACTGTTTCTAGAGTTTCTTCATCTTGCCCTGAAACAACCTTAATTATCTTGTCAACAGTATGAACCTTATCTCCCGGATTAATCCTCTCAGGTGAATAGCCAACCTTAAAGCCTTCGCCACACTTAAGTCCGGATTCCCGTTCCAGTAGCGGTACACAAATATCTTCAGTAACCCCTGGATAAACAGTCGATTCATAAACGACAATCGCACCTTCTTTTAGATTTTGACCAATAGCCTTTGATGCTTTTTCCATCGGTGTCAGATCTGGGTTGTTATTGCCATCAATCGGGGTCGGTACGGTAACAATTATAAAATCTGCTGTTCTTAAATCTTTGGGATCGGTGCTGTAATCTATATTAGTACTGGCGAGTTCCTCAGAGGTCAACTCGCCGGTGGAATCAAAGCCGTTTCTTAGTTGTTCAACCTTTTCCGAGTGAATATCAAAACCAAGTACATCGACGTTGCGACCAAAAGCGGTAGCTAAAGGCAAGCCAACATAACCCAGTCCAACGACGGCAATGCGAGCATATTTTGCTATGATTTGCTCTACTGTGACCAAGTCTGTTCTCCTTCTGCTTTTAAAAATGTTACATCTGCTAACTGATTCTTCCGCAGACAGCATCACTATTCATTCGACTTCTGTCCAAACACCATTCATAAGTTAGCCGCAAACCATCGACAACGGGATAAATGCATTGATAATTCATCATTTCAATCAATCGTCTATTATCTGCAAGAGAATGTCGTATATCCCCTAAGCGAGGTTCAAAATGGCTAACGTCTAAAGGCCTGCCAGTAAATTCGTGTAAATAATCGAGTAATTGATTAAGATTAGTGCCCTTCCCGTTGCCAACATTCATCGGTTTTATCAGCGGTTGATCAGACTCAACGGAACGACACAAAAGAATAGCCAGATCAGCGACATAAACAAAATCGCGACTTTGATCTCCGTCGCCAAATACGGTGATTGGCAAGTCCGCAATTGCCCGCTCCATAAAAATACCAATAACCCCGGAATATGGCGATGAAGGGTCTTGCCGGGGACCAAAGATATTAAAAAATCTGAAGATAACCGATTCTAATCCATACTGACGTCGATAAAAATCGATGTAGAATTCACTGGAAAGCTTATCTGCAGCATACGGTGTTAACGGCTGAAGAGGAATATCTTCGCAAACCGGTAATTGCTTAACATCACCGTAAACAGCCGCAGATGAAGCAAACACAAATCGACCAACTGAATGCTTTTTCGCAGCCTCCAATAAATTGACGGTGCCGATCAGGTTAACTTCATGGGTACCGAAAGGGTCATCAACTGAAGCCTGTACAGAAGCGACAGCAGCAAGGTGAACGATCGCGTCAACCCCGGAGACAGTTTGCTCAACTGTCATTTGGTCACGGATATCACCCTCTACAACCTGAAGGGCACTGTTCGACAAAGGAATGTTGCTCCGGTGTCCAGTAGAAAAATTATCCAGAACGCGAACGCTGTGCCCTTGCTTTAATAAAAGATCAACGAGATGAGAGCCGATAAAACCGCCCCCACCGGTTACCAGTATATTCACGCAGTCTCCGTAAAATCTAAAAGTGATCGGCCTTAGGTTGAGCTTCCAGCAGCAGGGTTTCCTGATGTTCTGGCCTCTTCCCGTCAACCAGAATCATTTGCCGCAAACGATCAATTTGAGAAGAGATCTTTTTCAACTGATCTTCAAACTGACTAAATTGGCTCTGTTGCTGATTGATCAGATATTCAAGAATACTTCCCTGACTGGAAAGTCGTTCAAGTATTGCTTCTTTCTCCGAGCGGCTGGCATTTAGTTTGGCGTAGTTTTCTTCGATCTGGGCCAACCGATCATCAAGCGATGCGGGGACCACCGGTGTTACTACTGAAGCACTATTGTTATCAACATTAGTAAGAGGGATTTGCATCTCCTCAAAAGACAGCTCATTAACAGCGTCTTTTACCAGCTCAATATCTATTTCCTTGCTCTCTTCAACAAAAGCTGACAACAGTAGAAAATCGCAGATAAGGTTAATCAGACGAGGTATCCCGCCACTGAAACGGTAGATCATGTCGAAGACTCCGTCCTTAAAAACGATGCAGTCTCGACTCCCAACAGTTGCCAGACGATGGTAAACGTACTCTTCCGTTTCTTCACGATTCAGGGGATATAGATGACAGCTAATACTGATTCGCTGCCTTAGCTGCCGAAGGCTCGGCTTAGCGATAAGCTGTTTTAACTCCGGCTGACCAACCAGAATTATTTGCACCAGCTTAAAGCTGTCTGCCTCTAGGTTCGATAAGAGCCGGATCTCTTCAAGAGCATCAGTGCTCAAATTCTGAGCTTCATCAATAATGATGATCGGCTGCCGGCCAGACGTACACTCAGCGAGCAGGAAATCATTCAGATCACGCAAAAGGGTGACTTTATCTTTTCCGTCGACATCAAGTCCGAAATCTTCGTTAATCATCCCTATCAGCTGCTGCCCATCGACCCGGGTATTAAAAATCATCGACAGCGTCGTGTCTGCACCGATTTTATTGATAATATCACGCAACAGAGTGGTTTTACCCGACCCGACCTCACCGGTCAGCAGGGTAAATCCGGCATGTTCCTGAACACCGTACTTGAGATAGCTCAGAGCCTTACGGTGTCCTTTACTCAAGTAAAGAAACTTCGGGTTTGGCAATAATTCAAAGGGCTTGGCACTTAGGCCAAAAAACTCTGTATACATAATTTAAAATCGCACCGTGCCACTGAGGGTGACAGTATTGTTGATAAAATCATTTACATCGATGTCGGAATTGTTGCTGCGATATCGATATCCGAGTGAGGCCAGAAAGCGACGATATTCATAATTCAATGCGGCACCTAAAGAGTATCGATCAACATCTTCATCTGTCACATCTTCGAAACTAGCCTGCTCATATTCAGCGTCAAACGAAGTGCTGAAGGCCACAGAGAGTGGAATATTGAGGTCTAAACGCGCGCCGATTGCCTCATCTTCGCGGGCCGTCGTCTCGTAATCTGTTTGATTCCAGAATAGTTCTGCTGAAGCTGTCAATTCATTTTTGACATAACCGAGGCCCAAACTCGCTGACCGAGATTTTGTCAGACCTTCAGTTGCTGATGTCGAGAAGCCCTGGTCATAGTCGGCACTCAGAGTGAGCGCCTCAGAAAGGCCGTAGGTCACGCTTAGCATCCCGGTCGTATCCTCGGTATCACGTCCATCATCATATTCAATCGTTGAGAACCCAACCTCAGACGCAACGCTCAACCGCGGACCTACCTGTTGATTGAATCCAACAGTGTAGTCCTGCTGATCATAATCTTCACCAGTTTCTTCCTGATAAACCAAATAGGTATAGTTAAGCGAAACGCTTGTATTTGAGGAAAGATCTTTTACCGCTGAGATCCGGCCACTATGTTCTTCATAATCATTCCCGTCGTTTGCAACATAATCCACCCGATCATAGGTATAGCCGAAAACAAGAGAAAATGATGGTGTCAGTTCGAGACGGTACTCCGGGACGACTTGTGTGTTGTAGACTGTGGTTCTGTTGACAAGGTCGTTAGAATCAGCATTTACATCTCTCTCATCAAGTGCTTCACGTGTGATCAACTCACTGACCATCAAGGTGAAAGGACGACCGGCAAAGAAGCTTGCTGTGGCGTCAGCACGTTGAACATCCTTAAACTCCTCGATATTCCTATCATCGTGTTCCTGATAAAAGAGATACCGCAATGAATAATCTACCAAAACATCGACAGAGCGGGCATTGTAAGCCAGACTGATCCCTGGTTCGACTGTTGTAACCCAATCTTCCTGTTCATCGGAATCTGAAAGGAAAAGATTATCCGTGTATTCCTCTTCAAGAGTCAGCCGTGGGAGTATTTCTAATTGGGCCGAAGCACTGAAAACAGATAATAACAATACTGAAACGAGTAACACGGTAATTAAAATAATGGATCGTTTCATAATCCCACCCTGTTCAATAATAGTAATAATCCTGCGGCTTCTTAATAAACATGTGCGCGTCATTGTAGACAACACCCAACAAGTTTAGATCTTTGAACTCTTCCAACGTTTTCAGGACATCGTCTTTATTAGCCTTCCCCTCACGGACAACAAATAGTGTCGAATCGACGATTCCAGCTAACACGCTAGCATCGGCAAACGGTTTTGCCGGGGGAGTATCGAAAATAACGTAACGTTCTGGATAGCGTTCTTTAAGCTCCTGTACGATTTCTTTCATCCGGTTTGAAGACAGCATATCAAGAGGATCTCTGATACTTTCTCCCGCTGGAAGAATCACCAACTTACCAACACCGGTTTTTATTAAAGCGTCTTCAATAGGAACATTATCTCTGAGACAATGAACCAAGCCTATTTCTGGATCTAAATCCAGATACTTATGAACAGAAGGTCGACGAAGATCCGTATCAACCAAAAGAACCGTGTGGTCCTGTTCTTTCGCTAAAGAGATGGCTAAGTTCAACGACGTCATCGACTTGCCCTCTTCGCTGGCAGTGCTTGTGACTAAAATGGTGTTTAGAAAATTGTCGCCTTTAGTCAAAGCGTTTATTGCCGAACGCAATTTATCGTACTCTTCAACAACCTCAGTCTTTTCGTTCAAAGCCGTAGCCAACAGAAGATTATCGACTCTTATAGGCTTGACATCAAGAAGCCTATTGGAGTCTGATTTAACCAATTGCGCTGGCAAAGAGACTTTAGTCCCTTGTGTGCCAGAACGCACATCTTGATTAGCTGGCACAGCGTCAGAGCCCTGCTTCAATTCTGTAAATTTTTTTAATGCTTCTTCAATTCGGCTCATAAATAAAATCCGGAAAAATCAAAAGATCAGCGTAGAAAGACTTCAAGGATAAAAAACCCGACAAAACAACAGACGTAAACGGTCGATGTTCCAAACAAAAACAGATCGCCCCGATAACGGCGTCGTTTATACACAGGATCTTCAATACTAGGGACAACCGCAAGCACTTCAACCCCAAGCCCGTCGAAAAACTTTACACTACGTATCTTGTTATCCAAACTTTCTAATAAAAACACAACTCCAAATCCACAACCAAAACCGCCAACAATGGCTAACAAAAACATTTTCAACATATTTGGAGAAATCGGAAATTCGGGAAATACCGCAGGATCAACAATTCTAAAGGTTGCACTTTTATTATTGATTTCCATTTG
>CALZLE010000149.1 GCA_945788205.1 uncultured Desulfuromonadales bacterium | reverse complement strand
TGCTGGCCTACGCCGGTCGGCGCCACAAAGATCGCGTGACCCGGAACTTAATCCGGACAGCAACTCTAGGTTATGCGCTCCCGGGAACAGTCTTGGCGGTGAGCATTTTTATTCCGTTAGCTGCCCTCGATAATTTCTTAATCGATTTTGCGCGCGATAATTTCAGTTGGGAATTGCCACAACTGCTGCAGGGGACGGTGCTGATTATGCTGCTCGCCTATATGGTGCGCTTTATGGCGGCCGGATTTAAATCGATAGACAGCTCCATGCATCGCGTCACCAGCAACGTTGACGAAGCATCACGGTTGATGGGTTTACGGGGCGTCAAGCTTCTTTGCAAGGTCCACCTGCCGATGCTGCGAGGAGGCATCTTCACTGCTCTGACGCTGGTTTTCGTCGATGTCATGAAGGAAATGCCGATCACCCTGATGACCCGCCCGTTCGGCTGGGACACACTTGCGGTGAAAATTTTTGAACTGACCTCAGAGGGGGAGTGGGAACGTGCAGCCCTGCCAGCGTTAACGCTCCTGCTGTCAGGTTTGATTCCGATCGTACTGTTGATGCGCGGCACGGAAAAGGAAACATGATCATGACATCTTCAAGCACTCCGGTTCTTGTCCTGAATCAGATTTCTCAGGCTTATGGCAAACAACTGGTCGTTAAAGACCTGTCTCTCACATTGGAATCCGGCGAAATCGGTTGTTTACTTGGTGCCAGCGGTTGCGGCAAAACGACAGTTTTAAGGACTATTGCCGGTTTTGAACCTTTGCTCGATGGCAAGATTCAGATCGCCGGAGAGACGGTCAGTCGTGCCGATTATTCTCTTCCTTCGGCCAAACGCCGGATCGGAATGGTCTTTCAGGATTACGCCCTGTTTCCACATCTGACTATTTTCGACAACGTTGCCTTCGGGCTACGAGACCTGAACAAAGCCGAACAGCTGCGCCGGGTCAATGAAGCCCTAGAGCTCGTTGGCCTGCACGCAGAGCACCACAAATATCCGCACGAAATTTCTGGTGGTCAGCAGCAACGGGTCGCGCTGGCCCGGGCACTGGCGCCGAAACCCCAACTGTTGTTGATGGATGAGCCTTTTTCAAATCTGGATGTCACCCTGCGCGAGAGACTCTCGATGGAAGTTCGAGATATTTTGAAGGAATACGGAACCACTGCACTGTTTGTGACCCACAACCAGTACGAAGCTTTTGCTGTGGCTGACCGGATCGGAGTTATGCACAATGGCGAAATCCTGCAATGGGATAGCGCCCACCAGCTTTATCATCAGCCGACCAGTCCCAAAATTGCCAATTTCGTCGGCGAAGGTGCCTTGATCAATGGGGTCATTCGCAAAGCAAACCAAGTTGATACCGGTCTCGGGATGCTTAGCGGTACCTTCAATCAGCAGTTGCCTGAAAACACCGCTGTGCAGCTCCTGATCCGACCGGAAGACGTGGTGCATGAGGATGACAGCCCGGTCAAAGTAAAAGTTGTGCGGCGCAGTTTTCGTGGTGCCAATATTCTTTATCACCTGCTTTTGGATGGGGGAGAGCAGGTTCAGGCCCTGGTGCCGAGCCACTGTGACCACCAGCCGGGCGAGAAGATCGGCATTCGGCCCGATGTCCGACATCTGGTGGTGTTTCCGCTTTGATTGGAAGAGGGATTCCTGTGCAATAAATTCTGCTGCTGCTGAGAATCAGCGAGCTTTTTAATCCGGCAATGTCTCCGTCCGCACAAAAGAGAGCGCGTCGGTGAGCCAATCGTCGGTTTTTGTCACCATCGCCCGCTGATCAAAGGCTTGTTTCTCGGCAGATTGCTGGGCCAGTCGTAGCGCTTTTTCGAACATCTTCTGATTTTCAACACCGTTGGCCGACAGCTTGTTACGCAAGATTGTCAGCAGTGGTTTGTTGCCGAAGCGCTGCAGGATATCATCCTCAAGGCTGGAGTAGAGACGGTAGCTTCCCGGTTGTCCCTGTCGGGCGCAGCGGCCGATCAGTTGTCGGTCGATCCGTTGTGACTCATGTCGTTCGCTGACGATGACATGCAGTCCGCCAAGTTTTGCCACTCCTTTGCCGAGCTTGATGTCTGCACCACGACCGGCCATGTTGGTCGCGATCGTGACTTTACCAAGCTGTCCGGCCGAAGTGATAATTTCAGTTTCTTCGTGATGATTGATGGCATTTAGCAGCTGCAGGCTGATTCCTTGTTCTCGCAGCATTTCCGCAAGCAGCTGGCTGTCTGCAATACTTCGGGTGCCGATCAGTACCGGCTGCCCATTCTGCTGGCAGGCGATCACTTCGGCACAGATCGTTTGCCATTTGCTCTGTTTGTCCCAGTGATATCGATTCGGCAGCTGCTTCCGGGCACACGGACGGTTGGTCGGGACAGCTAATATCGGCAGGTTGTAGATATGCCAGAGCTCTTCTGCCGATTCCTGCACTGTCCCACTCATTCCTCCGAGCTTGTGAAAAAGCCGGAAAAACCGTTGAAAACTGAGCCGTGCCTGAGTTTCACTCGGATCGGAGAGTTCCAAACCTTCCTGAACCTCTACCGACTGGTGCAACCCCTGTCGCCAAGTGCGTTGCGGCATCATCCGCCCGGTGAACTCATCGACAATCACCACCTTGTCATCATCAATGACGTACTGTTGATCTTTCTGGTAAAGCTCTTTGGCCGTCAGCGCGGTGACGATCAGCTCATTACGGCGGCTGTCGCTCTGCCAGAGGCCCGGAAGATCGATGGTCAGTTCAGCGACGGTCTTTTCCCCGCTTTCGGTCAGGGTTACTTCCCGATGACGTTTATTAACCCGGTAATCGAGATCATTTTTTAGCTGTTGAGCAAACTGACTGGCCAGTGTAATAGCCTCTGATAACGGCTTGTTCTGTTGTGTTTGCGAGATGATCAGTGGAGTGACCGCTTCGTCGATCAGGACGCTGTCTGCTTCATCGACAATCACAGCATTGATGCCGCGCATGACGATCTCTGTCTCTGAGTGTTTATTGCTCTTCAGCTTTTTCTTCAGCAATCGTCTGTCACTTTGTGCGCAGTTTCCGAGTTGTAGACGGTCGCGTAAAAAGTCGGCCAACAATTCTTTGCTGGTCGTATAAACAACACCCTTCTGGTAGTTCTCTTGCCGCTCGGCATTTGTCATGTCGCTGCCGACACAGCCGGTTGTTAGCCGGCAGAAACGATAGAAAACCGACATCTGTTTTGCGTCGCGCAGGGCTAAATAATCGTTGGTGGTGATGATGTGGCAGGGTCGGTCGCTCCAGGCAAAAAGGACCGCTGGTAAGCAAGCGGTGAGACTCTTCCCTTCACCGGTGGCCATTTCGGCGATGTAACCGTGATAGATCATGATCGCGCCAAGAACCTGAACCGGGAAGGGGCGCATTCCCAGGGTGCGATCGGCTGCTTCAACCAGTAATGCCAGAGCGTCCGGCAGCAGTGTTTCGTCGTCTTGCTTTCGTCGGCGAAATAATTGCCGTTGTTGATTCAGCGCGGCTTGCAGCTGTTGATCACTCAACGTTTGGTGCTTCTCTGCCGCTTGATGAATCGATTTTGCCAGCTCTAACCACTGCTGTTTTAAACTGTCGCGGCGTTTGCTGCGGCCGAGCAGGTTGTTGGCAAGACGATCGAATCCCTGATGTAATTTTGCCGGGCGCAGGGTTTGCAGACTTTGATAATCTTTGGCTGGCAGAATCATGTCTGGTAACGCTTCTGCAAGAATTGACGGGCTTTGCGAAGAATCTGTTGCAGCAGCGGTTCTGACTCCAGTTTGAAGCGGATCAAGCCGGAATGGCCATGATTGAGAACGACCTCCTCCGAGGGCTCGAGATCAGCATAAATCCGGAAGAATGGTTCGACGGTCAGCAGGCCTTTTTCATCTTCGGCGGAGATCGGAATGTCACCCCCGGAAGCCCACCCGAGTGCCGCTGATGGCAGCCGTTCCTGCTGAAAGGGGATCATGTCGAACTTAGGAACCTGAACTTCACTATTGCTCTGACCTGTCAGGCGCACGGCGATATCCCCCGTAACTTTATTGTTGAACAGATTGGCCGCTTCGTCTTGAGAGACAACCGCAGTAAACCGAAATTGCTCCGGCGAAACGATTTTCCCCAACTCGGTGCCGCGTGCAAGCCAAAGCCCCTTCAGCTCGTGATTATTCGGTGAAACCCAGATCCCGGAGCGCTTTGCAGTGACGAGCAGGTCCTGCTCCTGTTGGAGGTTTTTGTCCAACTTACTGTCGAGGGTCGCGAGACGTTTTTTCAGCATCTCCCGGGTGTTGCCCCCTTGCAGGGCCATGCTTTGCTGCAGTAGTGCGGCGACTTCCGCGCGTTGGGCTACGATCGACATTTTTTCATGGATCAGCTCTGGGTTGTTCAGCGCAACCAGCGGTGCGCCGATTTCGACTTTTGAACCGGTTTTCATCAGAACTTCAGCCACTTGCCCCGCAGAACTATTGACGACCCGCTGATAGGATTTTGCTTCAACAATCCCCGGAGCCAAAAAGCTCTTCGGGAAGGGGGCGCCATAGAGGGAGAGTAACAGCAGCGTCAGCGACAGCAGGCTGACAGCGACGGCCCGGGGGCGATTCTTCTGGAGTTTTGGGCTGCTGTAAAGAAAAGAGATAAAACGGATGGCCGGTCGGATGCCCCAGGTGAAGATGCAGAAGACCGCCATCAACAGCCCGAGTAACAGAAAGCGATCGGCAATAAAAAGAATAATCCCACCGTAAACGATGACGCGATAGACACCACTGAGCAGGCCGTAACTACCCAACCAGGCAGCTTCCGAACGGGTTGCAGCGTTGCTGGTCGATTGCTGGTCGCCAAACAGGTAGCGATGGGCCAGATGCTTCAGTTGCTCTATTGAGCGTGACTGCAGGTTCGGGATGTCGAGCAGGTCGGAGAGGATGTAATAGCCGTCGTAACGCAGCAATGGATTGATGTTGAACACCAGGGTCGAGACCGAGGCGACGAACATCATATTGAAGGCCAGGCTGTGCAGAGTTCCGGGGCCGGTGCTGGCCCAGAGCAGTGCTGCCAGTCCGGCAGCAAAGAATTCGTAAATCATTCCGGCCGAGGCGACCAGGATCCGTTCCCGACGGCTGCGGAACGACCAGCTCGAAGTCGCGTCCATATAGGGCAGTGGGGTGAAGAAGATCAACATTACGCCAATGGTGTGGACTTCGCCGCCAAAGCGTTTGCAGATCAGGGTATGCCCGAATTCGTGCAGGGTTTTAACCAGGACCATGCTCAGGTAGAGGAGCACCAGATTGTCAAAAGCGAGCAGGGTTTTGGCTTCGCTTTGCACCAGCTCAAAGTTCTCAATGACTGTTTTTCCGGCAAAGAAAAACAGCGCCAACCAGAGGTAAAAAGCGAGTCGGCTGGTCAGTAGTTTGACCAGCGGTTGGCAGTGGCGCAGTAGGATTTCAGGATCGAACAAAGGGATGCGGTAAAACATCAAGCTTAAATATTTCGCTTTGGTTTCCCGTTGTTTGCGTTGCTGGTGGCGTTCGAACAGTTTGCTGCTGTCGACCGGCAGGTCACAGTAGAGCAGGTTGGCGTGATAAAGCTGAGCCAACAGCTGGATGACGTCATCCTGCCCGGGAGCGCCGGACGGATTGCGCTGCAGACATTCTTCCCAGACACTGGCGATGCTGCGGTCGTTTCTTAAGCGGATGATAAATTCGTGGGCTTCCGGTCGCAAACGGAAGAACTGATTGTTAAACGAGTCCTGCAGAACGTACCAGGTTTTGCCGCGAAACAGTTGTTTGCGGACGACCACGGACGCGCGCAGGCTGACCTGCAGATCGGCGACGCGATGCCATGATTCACTGAATGTCCGTCCTTCTTGTGCCATATCGATTTACCACCAGATCAATAGCTGGAAGAAGTCGAGAGTGCGGTGCGTCAGGATCCAGATGATTGAGCGATTGCCGACCTCAACTTTAGCAATTCCACTCATGCCGGGTCGCCACCACTGATCTGCTTTTTCGGTGCTGCTGGCGCGGGCGACAAAACTGTTGCCAACCTGATCCGCCAGCGCCACCGGGTCGATCTGTTCGACGTTGATCGGGTATTTGAGGCCCGGCTGGCTGACAAAAGCGATCTCCCCAGTTTGCCCGGTGGCCAGCTCGTGGATATCTTTCTCATCAATTTTCAGTTCGATGAACAGTTTTTCGTGTCGGGCGACTTTAAACAGGATATCTCCCTTATTGACTGGTGCTCCGCGCAGCTCTTCGAGGTCACCTTCGACGATAATGCCAGCCATTGTTGAGCGTAACTCTGATTGTTCAAGCCGATAGCGGATCAGATCGAGCTGAGCTTTCGCCTGATCTGCCTGGGCCTGGGCGATTTTCATATCGATCAGTGAGCCGAAGGCCCGCGCTTTTTCTGCTTCGCGCAGATAACGGACCTGATTGGCCAGTGCAGCAGACTCCTCCAGTTGCAGATCTCTGGTATCGAGCGATAACAACGGCTGATCTTTTTCGACCTGTTGACCGATTTTGACGTGGACCTCTTCGATGTAGCCTTCAAAAGGGGTCGAGACTTGCTGAACATCTTCACTGCGTAAAATAAACGGAGCTTCAACGCGATAGGGTAGCTGAATCAATATCGATAAAAGCAGCAGCAAGAAAATCAGCAGTGCGCTGATCTTTATCAGTGTGTGCTCAACACCGAAAAGGCCGCCCGCTTTCTTGCGTAAACCGTCGATCAGCTGTGTCCCGATTCCCCGATCGGTCTCTCTCAGGCTGATGAGCCGGGGGGCAACCTGATCGCAAATAATCCGTAAGCTGCGAATTTCATCTTCGCTAAACGGTTGCTCATCCCGCTCGCAGGTCAAAACGGCAACCGGTTGATCTTTGTCCCGTAAAGGCAGCGAAAGAAGCTGTTTGACCTGCTGCATTTCGGCATAGGCCGAGTGGTCGCGAGTTACTGCATTGCTGGAACCCGGCTGCGGCAGCAGGATCTCTTCATCCTGATCGAAGGTCTCTTCCATCGCCGCTTCGAGACTGGTGATGACATCCATCTTCGGTTCAAAGCGCTCCATGTGACTGATCGTCTGCAGGCGGATGTAGCCCGAATCCTGCCAGCCGAGACTGACCCGGGTGCAATGGAATCTTGCGGCAATTTCGTTCGCCAAGGTCATGCTCGCCGCGATGAAGCGATCTTCGCTGTTCAGCAGCAGGAGAAGGTCCAAAATGTCGGCAAAGCAGGTTAGTTCCAGTTCTGTTTCGAGAACCGCCCGGTTCATCAGATAGGTCGCCGGAGTATCGGCAATCAACAGCAACCGTTGCAGGAGCTCTTCGGCAGTCGAGGTTGGGGGGGCATCAAGAAAGAAAAACAAGACACTCGGTTGCTCAAGTCCGACGAGGCTGATCCCGAGAATCGTCAACTGTGATTCCTTGATTTGCGCATGGACCTGCTCATCCAATAAGCACTTTTCTGCGATTTCACGAAGACTGTTGTCAATTTCCGCAGAAAAGTTAAAACGTTTTTGATCGGCAGAAAACTGGTTCTGCTGCTGCCAGCCGTTTGATTTTTTAACAAAAAGGCTGCACCGCGGAGCCATCGCCTGATGGCAGGCAAAGGCCAAGAATTCCGGCCAGAATTTTGCCGGATGGTCCGTGAATCTATGAAGATTTTGT
>CALZLE010000148.1 GCA_945788205.1 uncultured Desulfuromonadales bacterium | reverse complement strand
TCATTTCTGTGCTGTCGCAGCCTTTTGGCCAATCATTAAAATGTTGTTGACGGTGCTCTTGCCGTATCCTAGGTTGGTTGAGTGTTCAGAACGCTCAAGCTGCAGGCCACATCAATGGAAAAAGAATGACTGACGCAGATCGCAATAACGAGGACGCGGCCACGCGTAAGGCTGCCATGAAAAAACGTAAGCAGAAGGTTGACACCTGTATCGGTCGCGCCGAGGAGCAGCGAGGGGTGTCGATTCTGTTGACCGGCAATGGCAAAGGCAAAACCAGCTCTGCCTTTGGGATGGCACTGCGTAGTCTCGGCTACGGGTTAAGAGTCGGCATTGTTCAATTTATCAAGGGCAAGCAGCTTTCCGGTGAAGAAATGTTTATCCGTGAAAAGCACCCAGAAGTTTACTTCCATCAAATGGCGACGGGATTTACCTGGAATACACAAGATCGCGCTGGCGATATCGCTGCCGCCGAATCTGCCTGGGCACATGCGGAGAAACTGTTACAGGATGAGAGTTATCACCTGGTGATTCTCGATGAACTTACGTATATGCTCAGCTACAAATATCTTGCTGAAGAAATGGTGTTAAACGCTTTGCGCAATCGCCCAGAGCAGCAAAGCGTTGTTGTCACCGGCCGTGCTGGCGGGGACGCTCTTCGTGATCTGGTCGATACGGTTTCTGAAATTCAAGACATCAAGCACGCCTTTAAAGCAGGAGTGAAAGCACGCAAAGGTGTCGATTTTTGACCCTCCGCTCTTGCGGCGACCGGGTTTAGAAAAATCGCTCACCGACTGCAGCTGTTTTATAGGTCATCGACAACGACGCACACTGTTTCAGTAGAAAATAAAGGAAAGAGGAAGAACTTTGCCCCATCATTTGAGGAAATTGACTTCCGATAAACTTGGAAAATGTGTAAGATGACCAGCTCAAAAAGTCACCATAAACTACTTGTCGTTTTGAAATTCCTTGTCGCGGGGACGTGATCGGTGAATTGCCAAAAGTGTTTGCTGTCCAGCGGCACTTTCTTTTGGCAAGTGACAACAACTTTTGGCAATTAGCAACATATTCAAGGAGGCGCGCATGTCGGTAAATAAAGTTATTTTGGTCGGAAACTTAGGGAAGGATCCCGAACTGCGCTATACGCCGTCTGGTGCTGCGGTTGCGACTTTTTCGTTGGCGACGACGAACCCATTTAAAGATAAAGAAGGGAACAAGCAGACCGAGTGGCACAACATTGTTGCCTGGCGTCAGCTGGCGGAAATTTGTGGCAAGTACCTGCACAAAGGGAAGCAGGTTTACATCGAAGGCCGGATTCAGACCCGTTCTTACGATGATCGTGATGGCAATAAGCGCTACATCACCGAAATCGTCGCTGATCAGATGCAGATGCTCGGCAGTCGCGATGATCAGGGTGGCGGCCAAAGTTCTGGTGGCTATGGCGGCGGCCAGCAAGAAGGCGGCGGTCAAAACTACAATCAGGGTGGTCAGAATTATAACCAAGGTGGAAAAGGTCAGCAGTCCAGCCAGCCACAGCAGAATAATCAGGGCGGGCAGCAGGGTGGCGGATTCAGCGAGCCGGCCTTCAATCCGGATGATGAGATTCCATTCTAAAAAACAAAACTTTTCAATATGTAAACTTAGAGCCGTTAACTTCAGTGTTAGCGGCTCTTTTTGCTTCGACTGGTTGCTTTCGGGAATATTGCTGATGGATAATGTCCAAACGAGCTTGATCCGACTGTCTGCTCGTCAGGTGTTCTTTTAAAAAAATAGGAGTCGTTTTATGGAGCAAGTTTATGAATGTGCGACCTGTGGAATTGTGGCGAAGAAAAAGGGCCACCTTTGCAACCCGGTCGATCTTGAGAACAAGGGTGATTATTGTGGACATTCGTCTAGCCTGAAAACTGCCATGATGTGCGCAGAAGAGACGAGGCGCCTGGATTATGAGTGTGGTAACTGTGGCCGCCCGGCCGAGTCGCCTGATCTTCTCTGCACGCCGAGAAAGGTCTGATGAGACGATCATTTCGGCCCAGGCTCCGCTACGGAGTCTGGGCTTTTTTGTTTCTGTTCGCACATCCTGATGCGATTTACAGCTCCGGCGTGCTCCTTGCTCGAGCCATCTTTCGGTAGATAGAGATTTCTTGAAGTGGTTTAGGCCAGCCTCCCATCGGGCGGTGAGGAGTTTTTTAAGCGGCCTTGGTTGCGATAGCGCAATAGGAAACAAACGGCTTGCCGTCTTTACTTGCCGTGTAGGCATCGGAAAAGCCGGAGCTGAGCAGCAGGTTGAGAACATCGGTCTGCGAATAGGTGCTGAAAATGTCCTCGCTTAAATTCAGTTGGTTCATTTGATCTTCGTCACGATATCCGATGACGATCTTGCCTTGAGGCTTTAATACCCGCAGCATCTCTCGCAGGTATTTTTCCGGATCTTCCCAAAAATAGAGAGTATTTATCGCGCACAGCTTGTCGAAGGAGTTGTCTTCAAAGGGCAATTCGCAGCATTCTTTTTGCAGCAGTTCGACGCGTCCGCTTTCGACATGTTGCCGATTGAATCGCGTTGCCTGTTGCAGCATCGTTGCCGAAAAATCGATCCCGGTAATTTTTCCCTCAGAAGCTAAATCTGCCATCGCCGCAATCAGCTTTCCGGTGCCGAAGCCGATTTCCAGGATCTTGTCGGTTTTTTCGATGGTCAGCATCTGTTGGGTAAAATCGTTGAGATCGGCGTTGCCAGTATTGAAGAGCTTGCTCATGACAAAGCGGCCGATCCAGCCGGATGGTTTTTTTGCTTGTTGCGAAAACGTTTTCGGGGGAATCAATTTACAAGCGAGCTCAGCGAACATAAAAACCATCCCTTTGATTGCATAAACAGGTTAAGCCCTGCCACGTTGCCAGATCTGCGTGGTAGACTTATTTTCACATCAGCGGTCACGCTAATAAATCTGAGTGAAAAAGGCAAGCCAGATGCAGACCAACCACTATCCTTTCAGTGCGATTATCGGTCAGGACGCGATGAAAGCCGCTCTGTTGCTGAATGCTGTCGATCCAACCATCGGTGGAGTATTGATCCGTGGCCAGAAGGGCACCGGGAAGTCGACGGCGGCCCGGGCGCTGGCGGCATTGTTACCAGACCTTGAGGTGGTTAAAGAGTGCCCCTATCACTGCGATCCCACCGATCTTGAACAGCTGCACGATGGCTGTCGGGAGCGGCTCGAGGCCAATGACCAGCTACCGAGCGAGTTACGGCCGATGCCGGTGGTCGAACTGCCACTATCCGCTTCAGAAGACCGGGTGGTGGGGACGGTTCAACTGGAACACGCGCTGAAAACCGGTCAACGCCGCTACGAGCCGGGGCTGCTGGCCGCCGCCAATCGCGGCATTCTTTATGTTGATGAGGTGAATCTGCTCGAAGATCATCTGGTTGATCTACTGCTCGATGTTGCCGTCTCTGGAATCAACCGGGTCGAGCGGGACGGCTTGTGCATTATTCACCCTGCCCGTTTTATGCTGATCGGAACGATGAACCCCGAAGAAGGCGAACTGCGGCCACAGTTTCTCGACCGTTTTGGTTTGGTGGTGCAGGTTGAAGGTCTCAGTGATCCGTTGTTGCGCCGTCAGCTGATCGAAAAACGCATCGATTTTGAACAGGACCCAGCAGCCTTTTCTGCCTGCTGGCAACAGGACGAAACCTTCCTCACCGAGCAGATTCTGCAAGCGCGGCAAAAGCTGCCGCAGGTAAGCATTCCCGCGGCCGCATACGGCCTCGCTGTTGAGTTGGCCATCGAACTGCAGGTGCACGGACATCGGGCCGATATCGCCCTGTTGAAGGTCGCGCGCGCTATGGCCGCATTGCTGGAGAAGCAGAGCGTCAGTGTTGCTGAAATTCGAGAGGCCGCTTATTTTGTTTTGCCGCACCGACTGCCGGGCGGAACGTTGCTCGGGGTTGAGACTGCGCGCAAAACCCTCGACGACGCCTTGGCGAAAATTGTCGAAGGGCAGCCGAAACAGGTCGATTTAGACGAACAGAACCCCCTCGATGAGCTCGATTTTATGCTCGGTGATTACGAGTTCCCCGGCGCGGCGGCTGCCGGCACCATGCTTTTTCAGACCCTTAAAAAAAAACTTCAGAGCGGATCGTCGAAATCGATGAGCAGCTCTGTCTCGCCCCGGTCAACCTCGACCAGCTGAAATTTTCTCGTAACTCTTCTGGGCGCCGTCGCAGCAGCGTTGCTCGAGCCCGTTCCGGGCGGCACATCCGCAGTCTGCCTCTGTATCGCAAGCAAAGAGGGATGAGCCTCGATCTTCCTGCCAGCCTGCGGGCTAACCTGATGCGCGGTGGCGGACCGATTGCTTTTGCCGATCTGCGGCGCAAGGTCTTTCAGCACCGACAAAAAGCGCTGATCGTTTTTGTCATCGATGCGTCCGAATCGATGGGTGAGGGGACGCTGGAACGGATGAAGGCCGCTAAAGGGGCGATCCTTGGCCTGTTGACCGCCGCCTATCAAAATCGCGATCAAGTCGCGCTGGTTGCTTTCCGCGAACAACAGGCGCAGGTGCTGCTGCGGCCGACATCCAGCGTTTTGCTTGCGCAGCAACAATTGCGCACATTGCCGATTGGCGGAGCCACACCTTTTGCGGACGGGCTTTGGCAGGGTTGGCAGCTGATCCGTAGCGAGCGGCAGAAACAGCCGAATTTACAGCCGTTGCTGGTGATTGTTTCGGATGGTGAAGCGAATGTCCCGTTAGTGTCGGGTGCGGCTGTTTTCCCAGAACTGTACAGTATCGCCAAGCAGATAAGGCAGGACCGGATCGCTTCTGTGGTCATCGACAGTTGCGCCGGGGTTGAAAACCACAACCTGCAAAAATTGGCAGAAAAGCTTGCTGGCAGCTATCAACAGATCCGGGATCTACATGCTGGTAAGCTTGTCGACGCAGTGCGAAAGGCGGGGGTGGGATAGCCGGAAGCTGATTTAAAGCAGCAACGAGAAGCTTGTGGTATTGTTACCTTCAAATCGTTTCTCTTGTCGTTCGCCCGGAATTTTTTACTGCTGAGTTCTTTGTCGACAAAAGGTTGTCTGTGGCTTCCAAGACTTTTAACGCCCACGATGCTCTTGAGCTTCTCGACGCTCTCGATGCTATCGTATATGTTGCCGATCTGCAAACCTACGAACTTCTCTATCTGAACAAAAAAGCCCTTGAATTGTTTGGCGAAGGAATTGGCTACAAGTGCTGGAAGGTCTTGCAAACCGACCAAGAGGGACCCTGTCTCTTCTGCACAAATGACAAATTGTTAAATGAAGATGGAACCCCCGCAGAGCCTCATGTCTGGGAATTTAAAAATACGATCAACGGTGAATGGTGGGAATGCCGAGACCGGGCAATTAAGTGGACCGATGGCCGTTATGTGCGGATGGAAATTGCCACTAATATTACCGAAAGTAAGCGGATCAAAGAACAGCTCCAAGAGAATTTTGAGAAATATCATACCCTCTACCATAATGCGCCGTTACCATATCAATCTCTCAACGAGCAGGGCCTTGTCATCGACGCCAACCCGGCCTGGCTAAGGGCTCTCGGTTATACCCGTGAAGAGATCATCGGCAAGCCGATCCGTGACTTTTTACATCCGGATTGGCAACCCCATTTTGACATGAATTTTCCAGAGTTCAAAAAGCGAGGCTACATCACTGATGCTCAATTCAAGGTCAGACACAAAAGTGGAAAATACCTGGATATTTCAGTTGATGGTTGCATCGGTCGTACCGCGGAAGGTGACTTCAAGCAGACCTATTGTGTCTTTCAGGATATAACGGCCCGGAAACTGTCTGAGCAGCAGTTGCAGGAAAGTGAACAGAAGTTTCGGTTGTTGGCTGAGGCCAGCCATGATTGGGAATACTGGATCGATCCCGCTGGCAACTATAAATATATTTCCCCCGCCTGTGAGAAGATGACCGGTCTCTCCCCAGCGGCGCTGATGGAAGATCCGCAGCGGTTTATCGACATGGTAGCCCCGGCGGATCGAGAGCTGGTCTATCACCACTTTTCCTCTGAAGACGAAAGGCGCAAACCTGCGCATACCATTGAATTCTCGATTACCAACAAGGATGGCCAGGAGCGGCAGTTGGAGCACTATTGCGCACCGGTCTATGATGATGCAGGTCATTTTATAGGCCGCAGCTGCAGCAATCGCGACATTACAGAGCGTAAGCAGGTGGAAGCGAAAACCAAAGCCAGTGAAGAGCGCCTGTCTTTTGCTTTGAAGGGGGCCAAGTGTGGTCTCTGGGATTGGAATATTCGGAATAACGAGGTCCATTTCGATGAAAATTATTACCGGATGGCCGGTTATGAACCGAATGAGTTCCCGCAGACTTTTGATGATTGGGAGTCGCGAGTTCATCCAGAGGATATCGACGCTGCTAAAGAACGAATACGTTGCTACCTAGAGGGTGAAGTGGAGACGTTTTCTACCGAGTTCCGCTTTAAAAAGAAGGCTGGCGACTGGCTGTGGATTCTGGGCCAAGGTGAATTTGTTGAATGGGGAGAGGATGGTTCACCGCTCAGGATGATTGGGTTGCATATCGATATCGATGATTCCAAGCAGGCAGAGTTTAATCGTCTGGAGTTGGAACAGCAGCTGCGGCAGAAGTTTAAAATGGAGGCGGTTGGAACCATGGCCGGCGGGATGGCTCATAATTTCAATAACAGCCTCGCGATTATAATCGGCAGTTTGGAGATGGCCCGTCGCAAGATCGCCGACTCTGAAACGGTAGAACGACATCTACGCACTGCGGCAACCGCGGCGTTGCATTCTCGTGACCTGATCCAGCAGGTATTGAGTTACAGTCGGCAGGAAATTCTGGAGATGAAACCGATTCAGATCGCGCCGGTGGTTGACGAAACTCAGAAAATGTTGAGGCCGACGATTCCGGTGACGATTGAACTCCGCTATGCAGTCGCCCCGGACTGTTTTGACTTGGTGGTTACAGCAAACCCGGGTCAAATTCAGGAGGCAATTTTCAACCTCTGCAACAACGCAGTGCAGGCGATGGAGGAGTCTGGGACCCTGAGTATTGGGCTGGATAAAAGAGAATTGACCGCGGAGGATATTCCGCTTCATTGTTCCGGTGAACCAGGGCTTTATGCACGGATCAGCGTTCGGGACAACGGCTCTGGGATTAAGCCGGAACTCCTCGACAGGATCTTCGATCTCTTCTTTACGACCAAGGGGGTTGAAAAAGGCTCTGGAATAGGGCTCGCCACGGTTGAGGGGATTATGAAGCAGCACGATGGCCTCGCGAAGGTTCAGAGCTCCCCGGGGGAAGGCGCACTTTTCGAGCTATATTTTCCCGTGACACAGGAATTCGAAGATCGGCTTGAAACAGAAATCGTTGGAATTAAAGGTGGTACCGAACGCATATTACTGGTTGATGATGATGTTCAGCTGGCTGAAGTCTCTGCCCAGATACTCACAGAACTCGGCTATCAGGTCACCTTTGAAACCAGCAGCCTTAAGGCTCTGGAGATGGTCAAAGCACAGCCGGAACGTTTCGACTTGCTGATCACGGATCAGACTATGCCCGAATTAACAGGGAAGGATCTGGCCCGGAAAATCCATCTGCTGAACCCGAATCTGCCGATTATTCTCTGTACCGGCTACAGTAACTTGATTAGCGCCGCTGATGCGTCACAGTACGGTATCAGCGCCTATCGCTCCAAACCTCTCCAGTTATCCGAGTTAGCGTTGACGGTCCGCAACGTTTTGGATGAGAGATAATTGAAGCTGCGGAAAATATTTCGTTGCTCCCGCCCTTGACTGATCTATAGAAAATAGCCCAAAATAACATCTGAACAATCATTCAGATGAGGTGCCCGATGGACAAAGATGTTTGTCAGACGACTTGCGTCAACCAGCAGAAGGTTGAGCGAGCCCTTCAGCTGTTGCCGGAGCAAGAAATATTGCTCGGTGCAACGGAAATATTCAAGATGTTGGCCGACCCCAACCGTTTAAGGTTGCTGCATGCGTTAAGTCAGGAAGAGTTGTGTGTTTGTGATCTGGCGGCGTTGGTTGACGTGACTGATTCCGCGGTTTCCCATCAGTTGCGCTTGCTGCGGACTGCGCGATTGGTCAAGTCCCGGCGCGAAGGAAAGATGGTTTATTATCAGCTCGACGATGAGCATGTCGAGAGTTTATTGCAGGAAGGTTTACGGCATGCCGAAGAAGGTTGATTGCGGTAGTGGCTGCTGTACTCCGACAGCTACGGAAGACTGCAAAATTGAAGCACCATTGAAGGCGACCAGCTGCCGGTTTGTCCTGCAGGGCCTTAGTTGCGCCAGCTGTGCTGGTAAAATTGAGGCGGCGGTTCAGGAATTGCCGCATGTCAGCGATGTTTATCTTAATTTCACCGCTGGGAGTTTACGCATCGAATCTCCGCAGCAGTGTCACGAATTGCTCCGGGAAGTTCGCGAAATCGTCGAACGTTACGAGCCGGGAGTCGCAGTTCGCCCATGGGCGGACGCGAAGATTGAAAAACCGGGACAGCACATAAAGTCACAGCTGTGGCGCTTGGCCGGGGGGGCTTTGTTGCTGGTCGCGGCGCTGCTGCTCGATCAGTTTGTCGGTGGCGTACCGGCACTGCTTTGTTATGTAGTCAGTTATCTGCTGGTGGGTGGTTCGGTTCTGCTTGCTGCGTTTAGTACCCTGCGGCGGGGGGGCTGGTTCGACGAGCATCTGCTGATGTCGATTGCGACCATCGGTGCTTGGTTTCTCGGTGAATATCCGGAAGCGGTGGCGGTTATGCTTTTCTATCTGCTCGGAGAGATTGTCCAGGGTCGGGCCGTCGATCATTCCCGCCGCGAGATTGCAGCACTGCTTGATATCCGACCCGATAGTGCGACCCTGCTCGAAGGCCAGCAAGAACGGATTGTCCCTCCAGAAGAGGTGGGAATCGGGCAGTTGATTCTGGTCAAACCGGGCGAGCGGGTGCCACTGGACGGGGTGATTATTGCCGGGGAAGCGTTACTTGACAGCTCCGCACTCACCGGCGAATCGCGGCCCCGGCGTAAAGGGATTGGCGATGAAGTGCTGGCAGGAATGATTAACGGATCAGCAAGCCTGACCCTTAGAGTTGTCCGCCTACTGTCGGAATCAACACTTTCTCGTGTCATCAATCTGGTTGAGCATGCCAGCGAAAAAAAAGCCAACACGGAACGTTTTATTACCCGTTTTGCCAGAGTTTATACTCCGGCAGTTGTGTTGGTCGCCGTATTAATCGCGGTATTGCCGCCGTTGTTCGTCGGTGGCTGGGGCGACTGGCTTTATCGGGCGCTGATCTTTCTGGTAGTTTCCTGCCCCTGTGCGTTGGTGATCTCAATCCCATTGGGATTTTTCGGTGGCATCGGACGTGCGTCGAAGCAGGGAATTCTGGTTAAGGGTGGAAATTATCTCGAAGCTCTGGCACAGGTCGAAACGGTGGTGTTTGACAAAACCGGCACCCTGACTGAAGGAGTATTCGAGGTTCAGCAAATTCGGCCGGCAGAGCAATTTACTGCAGAGCAGGTTCTGGAGTTGGCAGCCTTGGCGGAGATTGACTCTGGTCATCCCATCGGCCAGTCAATACGCAGTAAATATGCGCAAAAACTCGATCGACAGCGGATTGATCAGTTACGGGAATTGCCCGGCTACGGAGTTTCGCTGCAGATCGATGGCCGGCCGGTGCTCCTTGGCAATCACAATCTGTTGGAGCAGTCCGGGATCGTACCACCGGCCGTTGCGGCTATTGGCAGCCCGGTCTATCTTGCCGTCGAGGGTCGCTACGCGGGTGTTCTGCTGATTGCTGATAAATTACGTGAGGGCGCCGGGGCTGCTGTCGAAAAGTTACGCGGACTTGGGGTTCGGCAAATATTGATGCTCAGTGGCGATCGCCAGCCGGAGGCAGAGCGGATCGCCACTGAGTTGCAGCTCGATGGCTGGAAAGCTGAGCTGCTGCCAGATCAGAAACTGACTGCGCTGGAAAATTATCAGAAGAAGTGTCGGCAGGGCCGTTTGATCATGGTCGGTGATGGTGTCAACGATGCACCGGTGCTGGCGCGTGCCGATGTTGGCGTGGCGATGGGTGGTTTGGGCAGTGATGCTGCTATTGAGGCCGCTGATGTGGTGTTGATGACCGACGAACCGGAGAAGCTGGCCACGGCCATTGAAACCGCTCGTTTGACGCGGCGCATTGTCTGGCAGAATATCACTTTGGCGTTTGTCGCCAAAGGCGGGGTGATGCTGCTTGGTCTGTTCGGTTTGGCGACCATCTGGCAGGCAATCTTTGCCGATGTTGGCGTGGCTCTGTTGGCGGTCTTGAATGCCGTCAGAATTATCCGGTGGTGACATGTCCAATTTTAACGATTTAAGCTTTTTCCGTGATCTGCTCGACAGTTTTAAGCAACCAGTGCTGGTTGCTGATACCGGGCATATCGTTCGATATGCAAATAAAGCCGCTGAGAAATTCTATCCCGATGGCGATAAGCTGCTTGGGCGGTCGCTGTTCGACTGTCATAATCAGCAGTCGCAACGGCAGATGAGCGAGATTCTTCAGCAGATGAAAGCGGGGTTGGAAGAGACCCTGATTACTGATAACGGAAAACGCCGGATGGTGCGCTCGGCCGCTGGTGAATTGATCGGTTATTACGAGCGTTTTGAGCCGCCTCGCGGGGCATGACGACGAATTGATTGGTGTCAGGAGCTATTTTTGTAACTGTTGTTGTCGAGACAAAGTGACTTTTTCTATTGGCCACGCAAGAAAATATCGGCAGAGTGGAGAACCTGGAAGATGCTGAAAAACAGACAGAACGCTTTGCGGGCGATGTTAAATGATCCGCAGCTTGAAGTACGGCAAGCCGCAGCGGCCTCCCTTGATGCCCTTGAGGCTGTTGCTGATCTGGATCAGTTGCTGGACAAGCTGCAGCGTGGTGAGCGGAGTGAAAAGATTTCTGCGGCATTCGCCCTTGAGCGGGTCAACACGGCTAGAATTTTCCCACCTTTGTTGGATGCGCTGAAGTGTGATGATCCTGACCTGCGTCTGGTGGTGGTCAAAGTCCTCGGGATGAAAAAACACCCCAAGACTCTCGCTGCTTTGATAAAAATGCTGGACGATTCGGAAAGTGGAGTTCAGACCGAAACTGCACGGGTTTTAGCTGGTTTTGCTGATCGGCGTCTGCCGGAATATCTGGCTCCCTTATTGGCCCGGGGGGAACAGGTCGCGCTGGCGGCGATTGAGACTCTGGGAGCCTTGGCTTTTCCCGAAGGTGAAGAGGCCCTGCTTGAGGCTTTGCGTGACCAGCGAGCTGTCGTGCGTGAAAAGGCTGCCGAGATGCTCGGCAAATTACACATCTGATGTGACGAAGCTTGAACCGTCGCGGGAAAGCTCAGGGTAAATAATCTTCCAGTTTGATCCCTTTTAGCTTCGGATCGACCTCGGCGACAATTTTTTTATCGTCTGGAAGCTGCACGATCGGCGGTTCTTCCCGCAATCTCCCCTCAAAATCATAGATAATTTTCAAGGTCAATGAGCCGGGTTCGTGGCGGTTCTGGTCGCAGACTAGCCCAATGGTGCCATTCTTCAGCCGTACCAGGGTGCCGACCGGGTAGGGGCCGAGATATGCGAGAAACTTCTGTAGATATTCCGGGTGCAGTTGGGAGCCGCTCAAATTTTTCATTCTCTCTAAAGCCTGCCGAGGTGAGCGGGGCCGTTGATAGCAGCGCATGGTGGTCATGGCATCGTAGGTGTCGGCAATGCAGGCCATATCCGAGAGCGGGGTGATCTGTCTGTCACGATTGTCGACCGGGTAGCCGGTCCGGTCGTATTGCAGGTGATGACTGTTGACGATATCAACAATTTGGGCAGATATTTGTGTCATATCGGCAACAATTTTCGCGCCGTTGGTTGGGTGTTGTTTCATCGCCTCAATCTCGGATTCACTCAGTTTTCCCGGCTTCGCCACGATCCGGTGATCGATGGTCATCTTGCCCAAATCGTGCAGTAGACCACCCAAACCGAGCTCGTAGAGCTGCTGATGCGAAAGGTCACAGGCCTTGCCGACCGACATGGCGATCACCGCGACATTGACCGAATGAGAGAAGGTATAGTTGTCGTAGTCCTTGAGCATCGACATGGCCAGTAGGGCGTACGGTTCATCAAGGATCGTTTTAACCATTCCTTTGACGGTTTTGATCGCTTTGCGTGAGGAAGGGATGCGCCCGAGGCGGACGTCATTGCAGACGTCTTCAACCGCTTCTAACGCCGATTTGTAGATCGCTTCCACCCCTTCAAGTTCTTCCTCCAGCGTGGTTGCGCGAATTGCTGAGACCCCCAATTCTTCCAGTCGCGCTGAAAAATCGCCACCAAGGATCTGCGGTAACTCCTGGCAGAAAGTCAGGAGTTGCTGGCTGTCTATCCCGGAGAAAATTTCGATGCTCTGGAGTTGTTGTCGATCAAGGTGCCGCGCCAGCTCCTGTAGGGCCGGGACCTCCTCAAGGCAGGGGATGTCGTTGAGCAACAGGGTGCCGTCGACCAGGCCAATGGTCAGCTTCTCCTGTCCGCTCAGCAGCGTTGTCAAGGTGGTCACAGAGGTCTCCAGCTGCTTTTGGATTTGCGGGTGTTCAGCCGGATAGAGGCGCAGACCCTGGAGGATTGCGGTGATAGCAAAGGGGGTCTGTTTCTGCTGGCTAAGCGACATCCGGTTGCTTTCGTAATTGGGCTACGGCTTGTTTCAGTGCTCGGCTGATCGACTCTTTTTCCTGCCGTGGCAAGCGATTTAGAACCGGAATCAGTTGTTCGTTGCCGACCTGGCCGAGAGCGAGAATCGCTTCTGCGCGGAGCGATTCAATATGTCTTCTGTTGAGCAGATTGGAGCGTCGAGCCAGTTTCAGCAACGGGATAATCGCCTGGGGTGATTTGGTGGCTGCCAAGGCTTGAATTGCCTCGATTTTCAGTTCGTTTTGTTTGCCGGACAGATCGTTCTTTTGCAGGATTTCGACCAGTGGTGGAATCGCTTGCGGATTTTTTAATGCTCCCAACGCCATGATTGCCGGATGATGAAGGTCTTTATCGGTATCTTTTCCCAACCGGAGCAGCAGCGGAATAACCGCATTGCCGCCGATCGATCCGAGGGCGTGGATAACCGATCGTCGGACCCGCATTTCGGGGTGGTCGATTGCTTGTGTCAAAAGTGGCAGTGCTGATTCGAGGCGAGTTCTGCCGAGCACAGTGACTGCATTGCGGACCTCATGCCAGGTGGTGCTCTGCAGGCCGGTTCTCAGCAGCTCAAAGATCGCTTCACCCATGCTGGCCAGAACGTCGCAGTACAAACGCCGGATAATCGCGTCCCGCTCGGCATAAAGTCGTTTCAACAGTTGCGGGGCGATTTTACTTCCCAGTCCGACCAGCAGTCTGAGCAGTGCACGCTGCTGAGATGCTTTAAGTTTTTGGTCGGCGACCGCATCGACAAGTGTCTTGCGGGTTGTTTCCGTCAGTAGCTGATCGATCAGGGTGTTGGCGACTTGTCTCTGTTCTGAGCTACGGGTTGTGTCTTTGCGATGGTTTTCCAGCAGAATAAAGACGGCGAGGTAGCCGGCGATTCCGGTTTGGCTAAAAAATGGTGGTACAAGCTGCTGAAGTTGGTCCAATAGGTCACGATAGTTTTGATCGTTCAGTGGTTCTTTTAATCGCTCCAGAAGATCTCGTATCTGGTCAGTATCGTTCTGCTGTTGTGGTCTCGCAGCTTCTGCTGCAGAGGAGAGCTCTTCAACCGCGTCTTTAGCTGTGGCTGAAAACTCTCGTTCTTCGGTCGTATGTTGATTCGCTTGAATTGCTTCGAGGTTGGTTTCATTAACCCAGATCGATGTGATTTGCCGGGCGGCCAGGCGTTTTTCCATGCCGCCCGCTGCAAGCAATTCCGCAGCTGGCTTGCTGAGTTCTTCGGCAAACATGAGCAGCTCGTGGTTTTGCAGTTCCGGCAGGAACAACAGGTGTCGGATGCGCCGTTCGACGAGCATCAGAGCAAGGTTTGCAAGGCTTTTGTTGTTGTGTGCCAAGGGGGTGGCATCAAGGCTGAAGCCCACTTTGGTCACGTGGTAGGGACGCGTGTCATGGCGTTCCAATAACGCTTGAAAATCGTTGCTGGCATCTTCGGATGCTGTGCTTAGTGACGGATGGTCGGCGGGATAAAAGCTCAGTGCTTTTATCAGTTTGACCAGTCCGGTCAAGGCTGTTTCCAGATCGCTCGCCAAGGTTTGCAGATCGTTGGGTGAATCCATGGTCACTGTTGTCCGCCGGTAGTTGGAGTTGTCAGTTCAATGAATCAACCCATTCTAGTTGGTGTTGCCTGGTTTCTCAACCTCTGTTTCTGGATCAATGATGCAAAAGCTGGTTTGGTGGATAGCTTCCCCCTCTCTTCGATAGAGATCTTCCAAAATCTGCGCAAAGCGTTTGCCGACGATATTACGTTTGACTTTTAGCGTTGGTGTCACTTCCCCCTTTTCACCGCTGAAGTCGCGAGAGAGGAGTGTGAAGCGTTTGACCTGCCGATAAGAGGGGAGAGCGACTTGAACTTTATCGATGCGTCTGCGGATCAGGTCGAGGATTTGCGGGTGGTTGACCAGGTCGCAATGATCGAGAAAATCGATCTGTTTGTAGACGGCGTATTTCTGCAGGGTTTCGAAGTCTGGCACGACCAGCGCGACGAGGTAAGGGCGCCGATCGCCGTAAACCATAACGCTGCTGATGTACTTATCGGCCTTCAGCTCATTTTCCAACCCTTGTGGGGCAATGTTCTTTCCGCCGGCGGTGACAATGATATCTTTTTTTCGATCGGTAATCGTTAGAAAACCATCCGCATCGATGACGCCAATGTCACCGGTATGCAGCCAGCCGTCTTTTAAGTTTATTGCGGTTTGTTCCGGATTGTTCCAGTAACCAAGAAAAATACTCGGACCTTTGACCAGCAATTCACCATCGTCGGAGATTTTGGTCTGCAGGTTGTTCAGTGGCGGGCCGACGGTGCCGAGCCGGTGACAACCGGGATAGTTCGCGGCAATGACCGGTGAACTCTCGGTCAGTCCGTAGCCTTCATAGATCGGGATTCCTGCAGCAAGAAAAAATTCAGCGATCCCTTTGACCAAAGGTGCGCCGCCGGAGACGAAAAAGCGCAATCTTCCCCCGAGCCGCTCCTTGATTTTGCTGAAAACCAGTTTTTCAAAGAGATTGAGCAGGATTGTTTGCAAAAAGGTCGGCGCCAGATTTTTTTGCTCTCGAGAAACTTTGCTTCTGCCAACCTGGATCGCCAGAAAAAATAACTGTTTTTTCAGCCAGGGACCAGTGGTGATCCGCTCCAGAACCCGGTTGTACATTTTCTCGTAAAGGCGCGGTACGCTAATAACGACGGTCGGTTTGATTTCTGCCAGATTTGCCGGGACGGTATCGATACTTTCGGCATAAGCGATGACGACACCCCGGTATAGCATCAGATAGTAACCTGCGGTCCGTTCAAAAATATGGGACAGGGGCAGGAACGAGAGGCATTGGTCTTCGGCACTGATTTCAAATCGTTCGCTGCAGGCCTCGACGTTACAGAGGATATTCTCGTGACTGAGCATGGCTCCTTTCGGAGCACCAGTTGTTCCGGAGGTGTAAACCAGAGTCGCCAATGCATTCCGTTTGCCTGTTTGCAATAGTTGTTCGAGTTGCTGATCGTTGAGCTGCTGTGCCAGAGCGAGAAAATTCTCGAGTGAAAGGATGTCCTGATGATCGGAAGAGCCTTCAAGGAGGATCGCTTTTTGTAGCTGTGGGCAACTTTCACGGGCAGAGAAGATCTCTTCAGCGAGGAGTTTCGAGTGGGTGAAAAGGAGCTGACATTCTGCATCAGCGAGGATGTGTGAAATTGTTTTTAACCCCTCGGTGTGGTAAATGGGAACCGTGCGACCGCCGACCGTCATAATAGCGAGATCGGCACAGGCCCATTCAGGGCAGTTCGGGGCCAGGATGGCAGCTTGTTGTTCTGGTTCCAGCCCAAGTGCAATCAGGCTGGCGGCAAAGCCTCTGATGGTCTGTCCAAATTCGTTCCAGCTGATATCCTGGTAGGTGTCGCCGATTTTTCGGCGCATGACGGTGCGTTGATCGTAGCGTTCGATCCGCTCGAAAACCATTTGTGGAATAGTTTGGTTCATATTAACCCCCTAATGACTGGAGTTTCGGTCGCAGAAGGACTTTTATAATTCTACCATGTTAGTCGACACTTTGATCCTTGGGGTCACAGGAAATATTGCTTCCGGCAAAAGTACCATTGTCGGAGCCTTCGCCAAGTTGGGTGCAGCGGTGCTTGATGCCGATCAGGTGGCGCGGGATGTCGTGGCGCCGGGGAGTCCAGTTCTGCAGCAGTTGCTGGAACGTTTCGGGGCCGATATTCTTTTGGAGGACGGTCAGTTAGACCGTGAGGCTTTAGGGGGAATTGTCTTTGCCGATCAGGTGGCGCGGCAGGATTTAAACGGGATTATGCATCCGGCGATCGGGCAACTGGCCGTTGAGCGGTTGCAAAAGCTGAAAAAAATGCCGGGATTACCCTTAATCGTTTATGAAGCGCCATTGCTCTTCGAAGCCGGAGCCGAAGGGCGAGTCGATCAGGTGCTCGTGGTCAAGATTGAGCCACAGCTTCAATTGCAGCGTTTGATGCAGCGTGACCATCTGGATGAAGTCGCTGCCCTGCAAAGAATCGCGGTACAGATGTCACAGGAGGAAAAGCTGTCCCGGGCCGATTATGTGATCGATAATTCTGGGACGGTTGAAGAGGTGTTGCGACAGGTTGAGGATCTTTGGCGTGAGCTTGTGCCAGATTAAGGCTCTGAAGAAACTAATAGAGAACCGGCCATCGAAGTTTTCGCTGGCCGGTTTGATGGTTTGTAGATGTTTTATTTTAAGTTTTACATTTGACCTTTTCGAGAAATTCAT
>CALZLE010000147.1 GCA_945788205.1 uncultured Desulfuromonadales bacterium | reverse complement strand
GTTTCAGCGGCTTTCAGAAAGCGCGCTTCGCCTTGCGCTAAATCACCAGGAATACTTCCAGTCAGAACGGGATAATAATCGAGAGAGATGATTTTCCGCATGAACAGGGCCTCTTCATCCTGCCGACGCAAGCCCTCCATAATCAGATTCTGGGTACTCATCGAAAGCCGCAGTAACTGTTCCTGATCGAGCGCCCGGGCTTCGAAATAAAAGCTGCCCTGCTGGGCGGCGAAGAGATTATAGACAATTCCCTCAACCTGGCTGCGGGTTGCCAGCCAGAGATCCTTCGGCGAAACATCGCCCCGCTCAACCAGAAGCTTTCCCAGAGTAGTGCGCCCTTTTACCAATTTACGCGCTTGCTGCAACGGCTTGCGCTCAACCTTGCCGAGAGAAAAAAGAATTTCCCCCAAATCTTCGCTGGCAATGGTGCTGGAGGCGAACACAATCTCACCCTGTTGGAAATAGAGAGATTTGCCGCCATTCGCCAGATCAAAATGAAGAATTCCGGTTTTTCGGAACATATTGTAAAAAGAGAGCAGGTCCGGGACAGAGAGCTCACCGAGCAGACCAGACATCAGCACCGGGTTCGCGACGTCAGGCTTGCCGAGCAATAGATGCCCCGGAGAAGCCGATACGGGCTGCAGAGGGTCAGTCCCCAGTTGATTGCGAATCGCCAGCGGCAATTTCAACAGACCGTTGGCATTTATTTTCAGCTCACTCATCTAAAATCCAGCGTTTGCCTCTGATTAGTTTTCCAGCGCAACGGCAACGAGACGCTGCAATTCCTTGGCGGCATCAGCCAGTGGCAGCATCGACATCTCGCCACTGGCGCGAACTTTCAGCTCGACATTGCCCTCTTTCAGATTCCGGGCACCAACCGTCAGGCGCAGCGGAATGCCGATCAGATCAGCATCTTTAAATTTGATACCGGGACGCTCCTGACGATCATCAAGCAGCACTTCAACACCCATATCGAGCAATTGCTGATAGAGTGCCTCAGAAGCCTCGCGTACTTCATCATCTTTCGGGTTGAGCATCGAGACCAACACCTGGAAAGGTGCCAGCGGCATCGGCAAAGCCATGCCGTTCTCGTCGTGGTTCTGCTCAATCGCCGCAGCGACAGTTCGGCCGACACCGATTCCGTAGCAGCCCATCACCAGCGTCCGGGCTTTGCCCTGATCGTCGAGGACCGTGGCGTCCATCGCCTCGGAGTACTTAGTACCGAGTTTGAAAACGTGGCCGACTTCGATGCCGCGCCAGCTCTCGAACTTGCCACAATCGCAACGCGGGCAGGGATCGCCCCCGACAGCCTGACGGATATCGGCAAACTGACTGACTTCAAAGTCGCGAACGAGATTGGCGCCGGTGTAATGCACATCGACAGCGTTGCCCCCGACCACAAAATCAGCCATTCCCTGAATTTCGGTATCCGCAATCACGCGGACTTTCAAGCCGATCGGTCCGGCAAATCCGGTCGGTGCACCGGTGGTCTTTTTAACCACCTCATCTTCGGCCATCAGCGCCCAATCGACGCCAAGCAGGTTGGCCAGCTTGATATCGTTCAGCTCACGGTCGCCACGCAGCAGCACCGCGACAACCTCATCTTCCGAGGTCTGAAGAATCAACGTTTTAACTGTCTGGCTTGCATCAACCTTTAAGAAAGCGGCAACCTCTTCGATGCTCTTGTGCTGCGGGGTATCAACCTTCTGCAGTTCGGCAGTCGCGGCCGGAGTTTTGATGTCACGGTAGACCAGCTCTGCCTTCTCAATGTTGGCGGCGTACTCACAGGCATCACAAGAGACGATGCCATCCTCACCCGACTCGGCCAGCACCATAAACTCGTGGGAGAAGTTCCCGCCGATGGCACCACTGTCTGCCTCAACGGCACGGAACTTCAGACCGCAACGCTGGAAGATGTTGCGATAGGCTTGATACATTTTGCTGTAAGCAGTGTCTGCGCCCTCATCGTCCAGATCGAAGGAGTAGGCGTCCTTCATAATGAATTCGCGGCCACGCATCAAACCGAAGCGGGGGCGGATTTCGTCACGGAACTTGGTCTGAATCTGATACAGGTTCAGCGGTAGCTGCTTGTACGAACTGACCGTGTTGCGGACGATATCGGTAATCACCTCTTCGTGGGTTGGTCCCATGCAGAAGTCGGTCGATTTGCGATCCTTAAAGCGGAGCAACTCTTTGCCGTACTTTTCCCAGCGCCCCGACTCCTGCCACAACTCAGCCGGATTGGCCATCGGCATCAGACACTCGATGGCACCTGCCCTGTTCAGCTCTTCGCGGATGATCTGCTCCATCTTGCGAATTGAACGTAATCCGAACGGCATGTAGCTATAAACACCGGCGGCAACTTTGCGGATCATGCCGGCACGCATCATCAGCTGATGGCTGATAACCTCGGCGTCGGCCGGTGTTTCTTTGAGGGTCGGCAACAGATACTGGGAATAACGCATGAGACGGTCCTGTTCTTTATTGAAGTTCGCTAAATATATCGATCAATTATCGGCTATTCGAAAGAAAGGAAAATTAACCCGTTTTTCGCTGAAAAGCAAGCCACTTGCCGTCCGCAGTCCATTCAACCAGTGCGTTCACAGTCGGACGGGAACTAAGCGACCAGCTAACGACGACTTAACGCCAATGCGATTCCAGCTCCGATAAAGGCACCACCGACCAGCCTGTTGATTTTACGGAACAAATCCTGACCGGAGTTT
>CALZLE010000146.1 GCA_945788205.1 uncultured Desulfuromonadales bacterium | reverse complement strand
GCTGACCCACGGCTCGATCATCGCATCGATGCCGGCCGACTGGCAGATCGCCACGATCGGCGATGTCAATGCCGATGGCATGGACGACGCTATCTGGCAGCAGCAGAGTACTGGCCAAGTCTACGTCTGGCTGATGGACGGCACCAAAGATTTCTCCCAGCTGACCCACGGCTCGATCATCGCGTCGATGCCGGCAGAATGGCGGGTTATTGGAGCAGGAAATTTTAATGGAAATTAGATAACTATTAGGGTACCCTTAAGATCTGCTTTCAAGAGTCAGTCTGACCATTCAACTCATATCAGATCAACAAGGGTGCCCAAATGGAAAAAACTATCGTCCTTCTTGCCACTGCCAACCCGGGTCTCCTGGTCAGTTTCAACTACCTGGAGGCCCTTTCCGATACTGTTACTCAAAGTTTGGGCAAGGAAGCTGAAATTCACCTGTTGATGCCGCCGAATATCTCTCTGAATATTCCGCCAAGAGAGAACCTCAAGCCATTCTATCTTTATGCGGAAACCTCAACCGACCTGATCGTCAAACACTTAAATGAGATTGAATTTTCACGTGCCTTTAGGGTTTCTCATCGATTTACCCTAAGTGCTGACAACTTTCGCATGATGGCTGATTGCCTTGAAGAAAACCCGGATGCGTTAGTGTTTGCCGATTACGATGAAAAAGGCCGGCTGGTCGCCGATTGTTTTCAGAGTCAATTGTTCTCCGAAACCGAGCAGTTCGCCTGGACCCACAGCAGCAATCATTGGGCTGCAGCCTGGAACCTTGAATCGGATGGCGCCCCGGAGTATTTTCAGATCTCCTCTATTCCGCGCCAACTCAGCCTGAAGACTTACGGCCCCGACCAGCAGGAAACTGAGGAGATCGTCAACTGCCGGCTCTGGTTCAGCCCGGTGAAAATCAAGAATCGCACCACCTTCTGCAGCAAGCCGCAGCAGTGGCCCCTCGACTCCTTCCTGCTCTACAAAGGGCACAAGTTCTTTACCGACAAAAAGGTTCTGGAAGTCGGCTGCTGGGAAGGCGCCTTCGGCTCTCTGGCTCTGGATGCGGGGGCCAAACATGTGCACTTTACCGATACTCCCTTAAAAGATGTCGATTGGCGCCATCCCCATCCGCTGGATTTCAGCGACGATCCTTCGATGGAAATGACTATCGGCGAAAAGCTCGGCACCCTGCCACTGGTCTTAAAAAATCGCGACCCGGAAAAATGCAAGTTCTCCAGGGCAAATGTCTACGATCTGCAATCCCTCGGTGCAACCTACGATGTCTCCATTTTCGGCGGCATCACCTATCATATCTATGATCCGATGAAGGCGATTGAGCAGGTCTGTAAGGTGACCAAAGAGGTTGTCGTTTTAGGTTCAACGATTCTACAAAGCCGCGAACCGGTGGCCTATCTCCAGGAACCCTTGGAAACGGCCAAGTTTGATCCGACCACCTGGTTCCAGATCAGCTACCCGATGTTCAAAATGCTCTTTGCCCACAACGGTTTTGACCGCGCCGCCATGCTGGGAGGCTATATTCCCCATGACGGCAGCTGGAAGACCCGGGATTATAAATACATGGTTTTTTATCGCACCCAGCCGATGAACTAGGCCCCAAAAGTCAAAATCATGACAGGGGGCAGGCCGTAGTCAGCCCCCTGTCACACATCTTTCCCCAGCACTGCGAGTAAACCACAACCCCCTGAAATAACTAACCACCTTAGTAAAACGCATCTTTCAAGTCCGTGCTTTATCCTTGTTAGCGCTGCAAGGCACAGAACTTGCTAATTTCATAAAATCAATATAAATCCTTTAATTTATTGGCCTAATTAGGTAAGCTTACCCATTAAAATAAATCTTGGCATTGATTGCTGACCAAAGGTGCAGGATGGAAAACAACGAGGAATTTGAAGGGCACTACGTGCTCTGGCAGATCAAGCGGCTGAACTGGATCCTCAAACATCTGGAGACCGAAAAGATTGCCGGTAGCAATCTCCTGGAGCTCGGCTGCGGACATGCTTTCTTCGGTGAACAGTTTTCCCGACTCGGAGCCAATGTTCTCTGCATTGATGGCCGCAAAGAACATATCGACCATGTTAATAAACTGCTGCTCCGTAGTGACAACAACAGCATTCAGACCCGTCTTGCCGACCTCAACAGCGACTTCAGCCATTTCGGTGTCTTCGACATCATTATCGATTTGGGCCTGCTCTATCACCTTGAGCGACCGGAAGAGCACATCTCCTACCTCGCAAAGATGATGCATGACGACTCTCTGCTGGTTTTGGAAACGATCGTCGCCGACTACGCTGAGCCTCTGGCCTACCCCTTGGAAGAAGAGGGCTACGATCAGTCGCTGACCAACCGGGCGCGGATTCTCAGCCCAGCAACCATTGAAGACTGTCTTGCCAGCTGCGGCTTAAGCTATGAGGACATCTCCTCAGCTGAGTTGAACGCCTCAATCCATCAGTATGACTGGGCAATTAACAACGGCCGACTGATCGAGGATGAAACGGGCAAATATTTCCGCAAAATGTGGCTGGTCAAAAAAGTGACCGATCAAACCGAGGCGGGACAAAGCCTCGACCAGAAATTGCAGGAGCGCCTGATCAGCCGTGAAAAGCAGCTGGCGGATGCCAACCGGGAACTGATTCACAAAGACTCTGAAATTGTTCAACTTCAGGAGCGGATCCTGCAGCTGAACAATGAAGCTCAATCTTTCCGCCAGGAGAACCTGCACATTCGCCAGGAAGTGCTTGGTAAGCTAGAGAGCGAAAACTATCAACTGCGCCAGCAGTTACAAAAAATCCAGGAAGAAAACCTGCAGCTCAAAGGGGATTCACGCAGCAAAGCGTTGGCAACCATCAAGGAACTGATCGAAAAATATGCCGGTGGTACATTTCACATCGGCATTTTCGGCGCTGGCGAGCATACCGATCAACTGTTTCGCACCACCGATATCGCCAAACTTGAGCCGCTGGTCATTTTTGACAACGACCG
>CALZLE010000145.1 GCA_945788205.1 uncultured Desulfuromonadales bacterium | reverse complement strand
TTTCCGGTATTGTTGGCATGCTCCGGATCAAGCTCGATAGCACGCCGAAAAAGGCGCTCTGCTGCGTCGTAATCCTCACGGACGTCTTTCATGAAGAGAGCGAAGTTTCCGGTCAGCTCCGCACTGATCGGAAATTCCTCCAGCCCTTTGCGATAAATCTGTTCACGCTGCTCCGGGTCTTCTTCTGCCCGAGCTTTTAATTCCCAGCCCCACCAGCTCTTTTCTCGTTTGACTGTCTTGACCAGTGTTTTTCGCATACCCTCGACTGCTTCGGCTTCCTCAGTGCCGCTTTCTTCTTTGTGGTTGGCCAAGTTTTCTTTGAACTTATTAAACTGCTCCCGGTATCGATCAATTCGTTGTTTGTTTTGGGCTTCAAGCCTTTCCGCCAATAGGTCAAATCCGAGCTGCTCTTTCAGCTGCAGCATGAATTCATCGAAGCCGAGAATCGGCACCAGTTTGCCTTTATGTTTCGCGACCAGCTTGCAGACTCGTTTTTCTGGCTTGCCGTCGGCGATCCGGTAGCACCAGAAGATTCCACCGCGGACCTGCCCCGGTTTCAGACGATCGAGAAAGCCCATCAGGCTGCCGTCGTTTCCGCCGTAACCGATAACGATCGGGGTGTATTCGCCGAAAAGTTTCTCCAAAACTCTGGCCCAGCCATCTTCCAGGGTTTCGGTGCCTTTAACATCACTTTTGGGAGCTAACAGTAAATCCCGGTGGATTTTTGCCACCAACGGACGTCGGAGCTTCGGGCGGACAAAACCGGTCAGGGATTCGTGGCCGCAAACCAGGGGAAAGGTATTGGTGTACAGGGAGAGCGCGTCGGCCACCAGATTGTCGAAATTGGTTGATACGACGACTTTGTGCCGGGTGTTTTCAAGAATCTGAGCAAGAATCGAATAGCCGATATTCGGCTCTGCTTTGCTCATAACATTTTCAAGATAGGCATATCCGGTTTCAGGGTCATCGCCGAAACGTTTATCGTAAATCTGCGGATAAAAGGTTGCGGCTTTTTCAATATCGAAACCATCAATTCCTAAACTATCTGCAGTGGCCCATTCTTCAATCGGTACTTCAGGGCTCGAGCCTTGATAAAGTCGCTGCAGTTCCTCAAGCCAACCCCAGGCAAGTGTGCCGCCTGCGGGGATATTTGAAGAGACTGAGGTGCCCGCACCGAGTAAAAACATGAACGAGCGATCTTCCATGTTGCTGTCAATACGGGAGAACTCCTCCAGAAAACCTGCCGGTTTCCATTCTTGCGGGACGTTATGGTCTGCCACTTCAAGCTCCTTTGAAAATTTCACATAATTTAAATCTGTTACTACTTGAATTACTCTGCTTTTTCGGCTTTCTCCCGTGGTGATTTGCCGACAGATCGAATTGAGATAATTTTGTTCAGCATGTCAAACCAGAAAGGTGCGCCGAGAGAGGCCGCCGCAATGGTGAGCAGCAAACCAACAAATTTACTCAAAGCTGCTGTAAATTTCTCAGCTTTTGTCGCGTCCTGTTTCGTCCAGATGTGAATGAAGTTGTCACCCTTCCAGCCCAATGGTAGTCCCAGGCTTGATTTTGCTTTTATTTCAGCCGTGATGTCTTCGAAAGTTTGTCCAGGGTTTGTGGAGGGTTGTTTGGCAATATATTGTTCTGCATGTTCAGCGAGTGTTTGACGCAATACCGAATCGTTTGCCAAATGTCTGGATATCTGTAGCGTGTCCGCATTGGCGGTTACGACAAGTGCTGTTGCCAAAATAACAACCATTTTTTGCGTGTGCCTTTTATACCAGGCGGAAACCCGATCCATGGAGTGTTCAAACCAGTTCTCCAGTTTTTCGTTCAGATCGGAAAGGTCGTCTTCGCTTTCGGCAACCATGGTTGCCAGTACATGTTGTAAATGTGAATTCGCTTGGAGCTTGTCAGTGATTTTTTGAGTGAGAACTTTCTTGTTTCTGCTTTCTTCTTTTGTCGCAGGAGCAATCAGATCAATCAGTGTCTTGGCAAAAAGCTCTGGTGGGATATAAGAGGGGCGGGTGCCATTTTCATGAATCGATTTGATAAAAGGATGGTTGTAAAACAGGTTGTAAACTGCATCCTTTTTGCCGGTGGCAGGGCATGTCAGCTCATCGTCATGGTTGAGAAGGTTCTTGATTCCGCGTTCCAAGTGCTCGCGTCGATGATCCCACCAGCCGGTGATCAGCTCATTCAGAGCAGTGCAAGCCAAAGCGAAAAGTAAGTAGACAAAACCTAAACCAAAGATCAGATCCAAAAGATGTGAACCAAACATTTTCCCCTCCCAATTTGTCTGGTAGATGTTTTTGATGGTCGCTCTACAGTGGGCCTCTGTTGTTCTCATTAGGAAAATAGGAATTTGTTCAGTTGTCTCAAATAGTTTGATTGTTCGTCAAGAAATTTTATGCTGTTTTTGTCTCTTCAGATTTCTTGATTTATAACGCGGAAGAAATAAATGTAAGTTCACAGCTTTTTTTTCCGCGACCGGCAACCTATAATGTGCGGATTCTTTTCCCATGGAGTTGCTATGACCGATCAGACAATCACGTTACACGAGCTAAAGGAGCGGATGGCAGCTTTCGTCCGCGAACGAGATTGGGAGCAGTTTAATAGTCCAAAGAATCTGTCGATGTCGATCGCAATTGAGGCGGCTGAGTTGATGGAACATTTTCAGTGGCTGACGTTGGAGCAAGGTCAAGAGCTTGAGCCGGAGGTTTTGCAGGAGGTCGGTGAAGAACTTGCGGATATCGTTCTCTATGCCTTGTCGATGGCTAACTCTCTGCAGATTGATCTCGCCGAAACAGTCCTGGCCAAAATGGCAAAGAATGAACGGAAATATCCGCAGGAGCAGGTGCGTGGCAAAGCGCATAAATATACCTATTATCAGAAGCAGGGTGGTGACACGTGAGCAGTCAGCGAAAGCCGGGGCGGATTGCCAAGAAATACAGCCAGGCCGCAAGGCTTCATGACCTTATTCGAATACTGGAGGCGCGTTATGGTGCAACAGTTGAAGAATTAGTTGAAGAATGTCAAGTGACCCGGCGGACCATTTATCGTGATCTGAAAGCGATTGAGGAGGCCGGATATCCGCTTATCAGTGAACGTCAATCAGACGGACAGGTGCTCTACAGCTTTATTTCCGGGTACAGTAAAGTTCCGCCGATCACCTTCTCTCTCGAAGAGTTGATGACTCTCTATCTTTGTCGCGGGCAATTGGAGTTTCTCAGAGGTACACCTTTTCAACAGGACCTAAAGGCTATTTTTACCCGCATCCGTTCCAGCATGCCGCCGCGCAGTGTCGCGCACTTGGAACGCTTGGCGGAAGCCTCTGCGCCGCGGTTTCTCGGCTTCAAGGATTATTCCGTTCAGCACCAGTTGTTGAATGATCTGCGGCAGGCGTTACTCAGGCAGCAACGGATCGAGATTGAATATCGACCGGCCAAGCGCAAACGGAACTGTTATCAAGTCGATCCCTACACGCTTCTGTTTTTTAAAAATGCTCTCTATCTGGGAGGTTATGCCCACAATCGTCAGGCATTGCGTTTGTTTGCTATCGAACGGATCGAATCGCTGGAATTGCTCACCGATCGTTTTGAGGTCCCGGAAGATTATTCCGCTACTGAGTTGACCGGTGAGGCCTTTGGTTTGATTGATGATGGTGCGACTCAGCGGGTTGAGTTGCAATTCGATAAAGAAATTGCCCATTTGATCCGTGAGCGGATTTGGCATCCACGACAACAGCTTGAAAAAGGAGCAGATGGCGGTATTGTCCTGCGTTTTGAAGCGGCTGGCGATAAAGAAATTCTCGCATGGATATATTCTTTTATTCCTTTTGTTCGTGTACTTAGCCCTGAATCCTTAAGGCAACAGTTTGTTGATGGCTTAACTCGAGGTCTAAACTATCAAGACTGACGTCCGTTGCGTGTGACATAATCTGTCTTTCTAGTGGGTAGGATGGAGATAACGGAAAGCTTTTTACAGGAGGCATTATGATCTGGTTATCTCCAATGATAGGGACAGAAGAGGGCAGTGTTTATTTTGAAATTCGCGATATTGTTTTTCAGCAAACAGGCAATGAGCGTGAAGGTTTGATCCGGGGGCTGCTTGGTGATGGTCAATGTGAAGTTTGCACGGAAGTTCAGCTCGGAAAGAATCCGCAGGTTAGGATTATCCCTGTGTGGACCGATGCTGGAGAAGTGGAGACTTTATCTGTTGCCGTTGACGAAGAACTGTTGAAAGAGCAGTTACTCGAAGCAGTGCAGAGATTATTTGCAATTGTTGGCGGAAGGTCGTTCACAAATCTTACGGCTGACAAAAGCCGTGTGTACAAATCAGTTCTAAAAGAGAATCACTGGCTGGCAGCTTAATCGGCTAGTTTGCTGGTGACTGGAGAGGTGAAGCATGCGACAGATCATTCTGGCATCGACCAGTCCCTACCGTCGGCAGTTATTTGAGCAGTTGCAAATTCCTTTTACTGCCGTTGCACCAGACTATGAAGAGCAGCTTGGCCTGAATATTGATCCAGCATTGCTGGTTAGACATCTAGCGTTGGGCAAAGCAGAAAGCTTGGCCGATCAGTACCCAGATGCTTTGATTGTCGGTTCAGATCAGCTTTTTGTTGATGCACAGAACCGACCGATCGGAAAACCGGGGAACTTGGAAAAAGCTTTTCAACAGCTCCAGCAGATGGTTGGGAGAACGCAGACTTTTTATACCGGGTTGGCACTGCTCGATAGCCGAACCGGGGAGGTGAGTAGTGATGTAGCACCTTTTTCGGTGACCTTGCGCCCATTGTCCGATGCTCAAATCTGGAATTATTTACAACGAGAAGAGCCGTTTGATTGTGCTGGCTCATTTAAGATCGAAGGTTTAGGGATTGCGTTGATGGAGCGAATGGAGGGAGAGGATTACAATGCACTGATTGGCCTACCGCTGGTTAAGCTGGTGACACTACTGACACAGGCTGGTGTTAACATCTTGGATTGATGGGGGATTGGCCTTGACTCACTTTAGCTTGACATTTCTGTTTGAAGGGAGTAGGTTGGGAATCAAATTATAGCGAATAGCTATCAACCGAAAGGGCAAAACCAGAGAAATCTGGTGACGCAAAACCACGGGTCCTCAATTTAGGACAGCCGGGTTGCCGAAGTGGATGCAGTGCATTTCTTCCCAACTTGGTAAATTGGTTGAAAAAAGCGCGCACCTCGGCAACGGGGTGGGTGCTTTTTTAGTTCTTGTGGTAAAAGTATAGCTATTCTAGTGGAGCAAAGAGAGGTCTTACTTAAAGCTAGCTCGGATGTAAAAAGTAACTCCGAAAGGGCAAAACCAGAGAAATCTGGTGACGCAAAACCACGGGTCCTCAATCTTAGGATAGCCGGGTTGCCGAAGAGGAATGCAGCGTATTTTCCTTTCCACCTTGGTTCATAATGCGCTCGTCTTCGGCAACGGAAGATGAGCTCATTTAGTTTTGGCCCGAACAACGAAAGAGGCGTCGGGGGTAAAAATGAAAAGTAGACTATTACAGATTGCGTTAGTGGCCGTTTTTATCACTCTGGTTTTTTCCGGACAGGTTGTGGCGAAAACAGTTGCTTTATCTTGGGACCCTAGCCCGAGCACGGTGAGTGGATATAAGATCTTCTACCACACCATTGAGGCTGAGCTTGGGAATGCTGGAACGGTAGAGGTTGATGCCCAGAATGTTCTGACCTACACGATCAACGATCTGCCGGACGAGGTGGATCATTTTTTTGCCGTGTCAGCTTACGATGCCAGTGACAACGAAAGTACATATTCAAATGTGGTTCACAGTCCGTCAGTTGGTACTGGTGGTGGCACGACGAATAACGCTCCGGTGCTGGCTACTATCAGCGCAAAAACCGTTGAAGAAACTTCCACACTTTCATTTACCGTGTCTGCCACTGATTCTGATGGTGACACTTTAATATATAGTGCCAGCAACCTTCCAGTCGGTGCCAGCTTTAACGCAACAACTCGTACTTTCAGCTGGATACCAAATGCTGGGCAGGCCGGTAACTATTCAGTCAGTTTCTCAGTGAACGACGGCAACCTGAGTGATTCCCAAAATGTCGCTATCACAGTAAATCCCGCTGGCAGCGAGCTTTCTGCTATATCTAAATCTGGCTGGTCGTTGCATTTTGTAGATAGTGAAGATCTTGCCTCAAGTGCGCCTTTTCCCAATGGTCGTCCCGCACCCCAGGCATTTGACGGTGATGCAAATACCATGTGGCATACACAATGGTCGCCTAGTCACGCTCCTATTCCACATGAAATTCAGATCAATTTAGGAGATAGTTTTACTATCGGTGGTTTCCGCTATCTCCCTCGTCAGGAAGGCGGAATCAACGGGACCATAGCCGACTATGAGTTCTATGTCAGCAGCGATGGGTCGAATTGGGGCAGCCCAATCACAACAGGAACTTTTGCCAATAATACCGATGAAAAAGAAGTGAAGTTTGCAAATGTAGATGCTCGTTACGTTCGTTTACGTGCTACTCGAGAAGTCAATAATAACAGCTGGTCCAGCATGGCAGAAATAACTTTGTTACATGGCACTGTTGTCTCTGGAAACCATGCACCGGTGTTGACACCGATCGACAGCCAAACAGGAGTGGAGAACGGTGGTCTGAACTTTACCATTTCAGCGACTGATGCTGACGGTGACAACTTGACATTCAGTACTGGCACTTTACCAGATGGAGCAAGCTTCAATGCGTCGACCCGGACGTTCAGTTGGACTCCGGATTATGCGCAATCGGGTGTCTACTCTGTCAGTTTTACTGTCAGCGATGGCAGTAAAACTGACTCAGAAACGGTATCGATCAATATTGCTGATGTGAATCGTGCTCCACTCCTGGCTGAGATCGGGACCCAGACCGTTGGTGAGGGTTCGGCTTTAAGTTTCACCATCAGTGGTTTCGATCCGGACGATGATGGTTTGACTTACAACGTCACCGACCTACCCGCTGGGGCGAACTTTAACCAAGTGACACGACAGTTCAGTTGGACGCCACCGTATGAAACGACCGAGAACACCCGGATTTATCCGGTCACCTTCTCGGTGACAGATGGTGCTTTAAGCGATTCCGAAATTGTGACCATCAATGTGACCAATGTGAACCGTGCTCCGGTGCTTGATCCAATCGGGGTGCAGAATCTGACAGAAGGGGACAGTTTCAATCTGATCGTTGTTGCTAATGACCCAGATGGCAGCAATTTGTCCTACAGCGCAACCAATATACCGGCCGGGGCCGTATTTACCCAATCAACCCGGTCGTTAAGTTGGATTCCGACAAATAATCAGTCGGGAACATATCAGGTGACATTCACGGTTTCGGACGGCTCACTCAGTGACTCAGAAATTGTCACCTTGAATGTTGCCAACCTTAATCAGGCCCCAGCACTTGATGCAATCGGTAGTCAGTCAATCAATGAAGGTGTTGAGCTGGTGTTGACGATTACCGCGAGTGATCCTGAAAATAGCTCTCTTGTCCTGAGCGCTTCAGGTCTGCCAGAGGGGGCAAGCTTTGATGATGCACAGGGACTATTCAGCTGGACTCCGAGTTTCAGCCAAGCTGGAAGCTTTACCGTGACCTTTAGTGTTTCGGACGGCTCCTTAAGCGATTCGGAAACTGTTGCGATTTCGGTTGTTAACAGTAATCAGTCACCTAGCATCAGTGGCTCTCCTGCGACCACGGTGATGGCGAATTTAGACTATCAATTCACTCCTACAGCAATTGATCCGGACGGAGATAGTTTGGTTTTTAGTATCAGCAATAAACCGTCCTGGGCGAACTTTGATACCACAACTGGGCAGCTCAGTGGTTCGCCGACGGATCAGCAGGTTGGTACAACGTCAGCTATCGCCATCGGCGCCAGTGACGGAAACTCGATCGTGTTCCTGGCGTTGTTTGATCTTGAGGTAATCCCTTATTTGCCAGTCGACAGCGATCAGGATGGTGTCCTTGATCACTTGGACGCCTTCCCCAATGATGGCACTGAATGGCTTGATACTGATAACGATCAGATCGGTAACAATGCCGACACTGATGATGATAACGATGGGGTTTCCGATATCCGCGACGGGGCTCCGCTCGATAGCAGTAAGTCGGGCTGGGTGATTAGCGCGTCGGTCGGCAGTGGTGGTTTCATTACTCCTGAAGGTGAAACTTCTGTACTGTATGGCGGCTCTCAGAGTTACACACTGACGCCGATGGCCGGTTATCAGATTAATGACCTGCTGGTCGACAACGTTTCAGTCGGTGCTGTTGCCAGTTACCAGTTCGACAACGTCACCACTCATCACGATATCGAGGCGGTTTTTGAGACGACCCCATCTGGCCTCAGTGTAGACCCGGAAGAAGCAGGGTTGAGCGGTGTTGAGCGGGTTGACGCTGGTGATGACAGCAATAATCTGGTTTCAGGAAGTCCAAAACTGGATCTTGACTATCGCTTCCAGATCACGTTACGTGACACGGTTGCTGCCGATCAGCGCAAGGTTTTTCTGCTCCTTGATGGCTACAAATATGAGATGACTTTGACAAGTGGGGCAATTTTAACGGGGGCTCAATACAGCTATGAAACCCGACTTGGCCCAGCATATGCCCATAGTTTTCACTATTCAGTTGAGGATTCTTCAGGAAGTCAGCTGTGGCGTTATCCGCAGACTGGCGAGTTGGATGGCCCGACCGTTGAGTTGTTGAATGGGAAGAATGTTGTCGGTACTCCTGGGGACATCAACAGTGCCGAGCTGACTAGCGAGACGGCATTAAATGTTGACCAAGCCTATCGCTGGGTTCCATCCACTAAGGTGTGGGGAAGTTATGATATGGTCGACAGCGGCTCACCGGCTAAGGCGGGTGAGGGCTATGTCCTCAGGCGAACAGCGGATGCGACTTTGCCATCACTCGATGTGTATGGCGAAATGCAGGCTGCGACCTATGATATAGAAGTGAAGCCGGGTTGGAATCTGATAGCTAATCCCTATAAAGGAAATGTCTTGTTAGCAGAGGTCCAGGTTCAACATGGGTCTGATAGCCCGCAACTGTGGCTGAACGCCGCAGCAGATAATTTGGTTGTCGATGGTGTTTATAACTACCTCGGCGCTGATTGGGGCAACACGTACGCGTTCGAAAGCGCGGCTGGCAGTAAGAGTGCTGTGCTGACGCCGTGGATCGGCTACTGGATTTACGTCAACCCAACTGATCAGCCGGTTAAGTTGCTGATCAGCAGACCGCAGCAGTAGCGGGAGAAATGATATGAATAATTATCTAACGATATTCGGTCAGTTCTGTTGTGGCGTTATGATTCTACTGCTTGTCGCCTGTAGCGGCGGCGGTGGCGGTGGCGACGCTTCGAGTGGCAGTAAAGCTGTCAGCGACGAAAGTAGCGCAGAAACAACGCTCAGTGGAACGGTTGCCGATGGTTATCTGCGTGATGCTCGAGTGTTTCTCGACCGTAACAATAACCGCCTCTACGACAATGGTGAGCCGGTCACTATGTCAACGAACGGTGGGGCCTTTTCTTTGGAGGTCAACCCTGGTGAAGGCGACCTGTATCCAGTTTTAGTGCAGGTTATCGCCGGTCAAACGATTGATGAAGATACCGGGTTGACAGCGACTGAAGACTATTTGCTGGGGGCTCCGGTAGGGCGCTGGCAATTTATCTCACCGCTCAGTCGCTTGGTCAAGATTGCGCGTGAGAAAAATCCATCTTTCACCGAGCTGCAGGCTGTTATCAAAGTTCGTTCTGATTTTGGTATTTCGGACAACGTCTCACTGTTTGAGGATTATGTGAGCCATGGTATTGACGGGGTTGCAACGACAGATGCTCAATTGGCGGCCGAGTACAGCCGGGCGCATAAAGTCGCGCAAGTGATTGCTGCGCTGATGGGAACTTTGCAGGGGGAGATTGAGCAGAACCTTGGTGGCCAGGTTGCCGACAGTGAGCAAGCTGTTGTTGCCTACATGGTCAGCGATCAAATTGAAGATCAGGCTGCTGTGATCAAGCAAGCCTTAAATGACGAGCGAAACTTTGGGCAAGCTGTCGATGTCGCGGCTCTTATTGCAAGCACGACAGCTGCCATCGACACAAGCGTACTCGATACCGATTTGCTGGCAGTCTATGAACAACGCGTCGCCCAGAATCTGCCGACCTGGGACATGCAGCCTCCGACACCTGTCAGTGTAACTCCGGCAGAAAATGATACCGCCTCTGTTGATGTTATCGTTGGAGTTGTTTTTGACGAACCATTGGATGAAACCCAACTGTTAAACAATTACCTGTTTGTAAGTGGTCCGAACGGTTTACAAGCAGGAGCTGTCAACTATGATGCGGGCACAAAAGAAATGACGTTTACTCCGCACCAATTATTGTTGCCTTTCAGTACATATCAGGTGACATTGCAACAGGGACTGACCGATTCCCTTGGTAATGCTTTGGAGCAGGATGTGGTCTGGTCATTTACAACT
>CALZLE010000144.1 GCA_945788205.1 uncultured Desulfuromonadales bacterium | reverse complement strand
GAAGATGCCGAGGAAGTCGCCTTTCTGCATCGGGAGAATTTTCGCCAACGCACTTTTTCGGCCGTCCAGATCTTTGGCGAGAATCATCTCGCGCACCGCCTGAATCCGGTCGCCTTCAAAAAACATGTGCTCAGTCCGACAGAGGCCGATCCCTTCAGCCCCGAATTCGCGCGCGACTTTTGAATCGTGCGGCGTATCGGCGTTGGTCCGAACTTTCAGGCGGCGGTACTCATCAGCCCACCCCATCAGGTTAGCAAAATCACCGCTGACCTCCGGCTGCACCTTCGGCATATCTCCCAGCATCACCTCACCAGCAGAGCCATCCAGAGTGATCATATCGCCGCGTTTGACAACAACACCACCTTTGGTGGTGAACTGTTGTTTTTCGTAATCAATCTTCAAATCGCCACAACCGGCAACACAGCACTTGCCCATTCCCCGAGCGACAACCGCGGCGTGCGAAGTCATACCACCACGGGCGGTCAAAATCCCCTCGGCAGCGTGCATCCCGTGAATATCTTCCGGACTGGTTTCGACGCGCACCAAAACCACCCGCTTCTTCAAACGAGACTGTTCCTCGGCTTCATCAGCGCTGAACACCACGATCCCGCTTGCTGCCCCCGGTGAAGCGGGCAACCCTTTCGCGACAACATTTCTCTCGGCAGAAGGATCAATGGATGGATGGAGCAGTTGATCGAGCTGATCAGGGTCGATGCGCTGTACCGCCTCTTTTTTATCGATCAGTCCCTCCTCGACCATCTCAACAGCGATATGAATTGCTGCTTTGGCGGTCCGCTTTCCATTCCGAGTCTGCAGCATGTAAAGCTTGCCTTTTTCGATGGTAAACTCGATGTCCTGCATATCACGGTAGTGTTTTTCGAGGATCAGCCGGATATTGTTCAGCTGGTCATAGCAGTCCGGCATGACGTCTTCCATGGCCGGCAAATCGCCCTCTTTGTACTTGGCTTTGTTGATCGGTTGCGGTGTGCGGATGCCTGCAACGACATCCTCGCCCTGAGCGTTGACCAAATACTCGCCGTAGAAGTAGTTCTCCCCGGTCGAAGGATCGCGGGTAAAGGCCACGCCGGTGGCACAATCATCACCCATGTTGCCATAAACCATCGCTTGAACATTGACCGCCGTACCCCATTCTGCCGGGATATCATTCAGCTTGCGATAGGTAATCGCCCGCTGATTCATCCAAGAACCGAAGACCGCTCCGATAGCACCCCAGAGCTGCTCTGCGGGGTCCTCAGGAAAAGCTTGCCCGAGCTCAGCCTGAACCTTCTTTTTGAACATTTCAACCAGCTGCTTCAGATCGGCAGCGTTCAGATCGGTATCCAGTTCGACACCCTTATCCTCTTTCATCTGCTCCAGAATATGCTCCAGAATGTCGCCGTCCATTTCGAGGACAACATTGGAATACATCTGAATGAAGCGACGGTAGGAATCGTAGGCGAACCGTGGGTCGCCGCTCTGATCAATGATCCCCTGCACAGTCTGGTCATTGAGACCCAGATTGAGAACTGTGTCCATCATCCCCGGCATCGAAGCACGAGCACCGGAACGAACCGATACCAGCAGTGGGTTCTTCGGATCACCGAAGGTTTTGTTCATCAACCCTTCGACTTTCGCAAGAGCTCCCTTGACCTGATCAACTAAACCATCAGGATAGTGACGATTGTTTTTGTAGAAATCGGTACAAACTTCCGTCGTCAAAGTGAAGCCTGCCGGGACCGGCAGACCGATCGACAGCATCTCTGCAAGGTTGGCACCTTTGCCACCAAGCAAATTTTTCATCTGCCCGGATCCCTCGACTTGCCCTTCGCCAAAAAAGTACACGTACTTCGTCATTGAACTGCTCCTCATCTCTGTCTCGTCCATATTGAACAATAAAAAAAGGCCAGAAAAATGAGTCAGTTAGACAGGAGGCTCAAAAAAACAAATAACTGGCAAACCGGTGACGGAGAAATCAAGGCAATGCTTGATTTCTGCACATACGGTCTGTCGATTCTTTGTATCCAAGAACCTCCCCCTTAACTGAAACATTACCGGCCACAAAAAGTGTCGCTAAAGAACCGCTATACGGGCGATCAATCCGTTGTTCAATCAGGCGATGCGACTGAAATCGGCCACCCCTTTGAACAATCCGGCGATGCTGGTCAGCAGTGCCAAACGATTATTTTTAACCGCTTGATCCTCGGCCATAACCATGACGCCTTCGAAAAACGCATCAACCGGGGCCCGAAGTCCAGCGATGGTTTCCAATGCTACCGGGTAGTTCCGCCCGGCAACCAGTTCAGCAACTTTATTCTGCACCTGCCGCAGTTGCTCGTACAGCTGTTTTTCACAATCAGCTTCAAATAGTGCAGGATCGACCTCCTGCTCGAGGCCACCCTTGATAATATTGCCAACCCGCTTAAAGGCAACCGACAGCGGCTCGAAATCCTCTCGACCCTTGAGATCAGCTAAGGCCTTAACCCGATCAACGGCGTCGACTGGCTCGGTAAAGGCAGCGCTGAGGACCGCATCAACAACATCAGAAGGATAATCCTGGCCGGTCAGCATGTTGACCAGTCGCAGGCGGATAAACTCGAGGACGTCAGCGACAATCTCTTCCGCAGGCCGCTGGCGTTTGGCTTCCAGCAAGGCAACGCTCTTCTCAACCAATTCCGGGATGGAGATCGCGTAGCCACGATCAAGAATTATCGCCAAAATACCGATAGCGCAGCGTCGCAAAGCGTACGGATCTGCTGTACCGGTCGGAATCAGGCCGACACTGAAACAGCCACAGATGGAATCGATCTTATCCGCCAAGGAAACAAAAGCACCGACGTTATCACTCGGCAGTTCACCGCCGGCCTGGGTTGGCAGGTAGTGTTCAAAAATAGCGGTCGCGACACGTCGATCTTCACCTTCGAGCAACGCATATTCGCGGCCCATGATCCCTTGCAGCTCGGGGAACTCGTAAACCATCCCTGACTCAAGATCACACTTGGCCAACAGAGCAGCCCGTTTGGTCAGCTCAAGGTCGGCTGGTGCGAACTGCTGAGCCAAACCGATCGCCAGTTCGGTGAAACGTTCGATCTTCTCGTAACTGGTTCCCAGCTTGGCCTGATAGACAACCTTTTTCAATGGCTCGAGACGGTCTTCCAGCCTGTTCTTCTGATCTTCCTGCCAGAAGAACATGGCATCGGCCAACCGGGCTTTGAGCACCCGCTCGTTACCAGCCACCACCACGCTGGGATCTTTGGTCAACGTGTTGCCGATGGTAATGAAGTGTGGCAGTAGCTTGCCTTGCTCATCGATCAGAGTGAAATAGCGCTGATGCTCGCGCATACTGGTAATCAGCAGTTCCGGTGGTAACTGCAGGAAGCGATCTTCGATCGTTCCGGCCAGCGCTTGCGGAGTTTCAACCAGAAAACTGACCTCTTCGAGCAGATCGGCATCCGGATTAATCTTGCCGCCTAACTGCTGAGCCAGCGTTTCGAGTTGTTCTTCGATCAGCTGCCGACGCTTTTCGATCTGCGGGATAACATGTTGCTTTTCAGCTTTGGCAATATAATCAGCGGCACTGCAGACAGTAAACTCGTCCGGGGCCATAAAACGGTGGCCGCGCGAAACATTATCGCTTTGCAGATCCCCAAAAGTAAAGGGCACCACTTCTCCGTCATAGATCGCAACAATCCAATGCATCGGCCGCGCAAAACGGACATCGAGATCTTTCCACCGCATTGATTTTTTGAACTGAATCTTGCTGACAACCTGTGCAAGTATTTGTGGCAGCTGCTCTGTCGACTCGCCCCCCTCAATCACTTTGGACAAAAACAGGTATGCGCCTTTTTCGGTCTCGATGGTTTGCAACTCATCGACCGAGACCCCGTTGGTTCGGGCAAAACCTTCTGCCGCTTTGGTTGGCTTGCCGTCAGCATCAAAAGCGATCCGTGCGGGGGGCCCGGTCAGTTCAAGCTCCTGACGTTGCTGCAGCTTGGCAACATCAGTGATCGCAATTGCCAGTCGGCGGGGTGTGGCAAATGTACGGACCTCACCGTAACTGATACGGGCATTGTCCAGCTCTTTACAGAGCATACGTTGCATATCACTCAGGGCACGAGGGATGAATCCAGCGGGGATCTCTTCGGTACCCAGTTCAAGAAATAGTTCTGCAGACATGTCCTTCTCCAAATTTGAACGTCAGCCAGCAGTCGTGGCCGACCGGATCATCATTTTTTTAACAGGGGGAAGCCAAGTTTTTCGCGCTGCTTAACGTAACCTTCGGCACACAGCTTCGACATATTACGGACCCGACCGATATAGCTGGCACGCTCGGTAACCGAAATGGCGCTGCGAGCATCAAGCAGGTTGAATGCGTGCGAACCTTTAAGCACGAAATCATAAGCGGGGAAAACCAGCTCTTTTTCCGCCAGACGTACACACTCTTTTTCGTACATGTCGAAGAGCTGGAAGAGCATGCCCGTATCGGCTTCTTCGAAATTGTAATGCGAGAATTCGACCTCGGTCTGATGATGGATATCGCCATACTTGATGCCATCAACCCATTCAAGGTCATAGACGTTATCGACGCCCTGAATGTACATGGCGATCCGCTCGCAACCGTAAGTGATTTCACCGGGAATCGGCTTCAGGTCGATACCGCCACACTGCTGAAAATAGGTAAACTGGGTGATCTCCATACCATCAAGCCAGACCTCCCAACCGAGGCCCCAGGCACCGAGAGTCGGCGACTCCCAATCATCCTCAACAAACCGGATATCATGGGCATTGGGATCGATACCAAAACTCTTCAGCGAATCGAGGTAAAGCTCCTGAATATTCTGTGGAGACGGCTTGAGAATGACCTGAAACTGATAGTAGTGCTGCAACCGGTTCGGGTTCTCACCGTAACGACCATCGGTCGGCCGCCGGGAGGGTTCCACGTAGGCGACATTCCACGGCTCGGGGCCAAGTGCCCGTAAGAAGGTTGCGGGGTTAAAGGTACCGGCACCTTTTTCAATATCGTACGGCTGCTGGATGACACAACCTTGTTTGGCCCAGTAATTTTGTAAGGAAAGAATCAGATCCTGAAAAGTCACATTACCTCCAAAAAATCATACGCCGCCAGAAGCGGGAATTTCGTATTTGCGAATCCGAACGCGAGTGTAACTTTGAGCCCGGAGGATGTCAAGAAACTCAGCCTTTTAGCTCGATTGCAGAAATTTAAGGGTCTTTGGTTGACGGGGCAAAACTTCATTTAAAACTTGCGAAAGGATCAAGCCACCTTCAGATAAAGTTTGCTGGCCAAACTGGAACCCGGAGAACTGCTGATGAGTCACCTTGAGAGTGCGCGCCAGAGAGCCGATAGTTCCAAGACCCACCGCGAGGCCAACACCTGAAGCACACTGTAAACAGAGGCTTCCGCCTCGGCTGGAATCGAACCGAACCGGCTCATCAGCAAAAATCTTTAAACATTCGCTGCAATGCAACAGGTGGGGGATGTAGCCGAGCAGATAGACGAGCCGCAGCTCCAGCAATAAGCGGGCGCTGCCAGTATCGCCACCCTGATCGAGAAAGTCGAGAAAAGCACAGATAAGTTCGTAGATTTGTGGCTGCGACTGACCTTCTTCTAGCAGGAGTTCTACCAACTCGACGGCGTAGCTGGCCAATGCCAATCGCGGCAAGTCACTCCGTAATCCAGAG
>CALZLE010000143.1 GCA_945788205.1 uncultured Desulfuromonadales bacterium | reverse complement strand
GGCGGGACCTCCATGTAGAAGTTCGGCCGGTCGCCGGGCATCAGCCGGGCGGTCAGAAAACCGATGAAAAGAAAGATAAACAGCATGAAGCCGAGCCAGACGCCCATGGCGGCCGGGTTTTCCGCGACCATACCGAGGATCACCCCGAGCTGGGCGCTGCACGGAATCGCCAGGGCCAGCAGCAGGGTCGCGATGATCCGCTCCCGCTTGGTCTCCAGGGTGCGGGTGACCATGGTGGCCATGGTGTCGCAGCCGAAGCCGAGGGTCATGGGGATGACCGCCCGGCCGTTGAGGCCGATCTTTTTGAAGATCCGGTCGACCAGCAGCGCCAGACGAGGCAGGTAGCCGGTATCCTCGATGATCGAAAAAGCGATGAAGAAGGTGCCGACGATCGGCAGGATGATGGCGATGGCATAGCGAATGCCCAGGGTGATGATGCCGTAATCCATGCCGATCAGCTCGCGCAGCGGAGCCCAGGGGACGTAGGCATTAAGCAGGTCATTGATCCAGGGATTGAGGTAGACCTCAAAGATATCCGCCTCCAGAAAGTCGACAATGGTCCCGGCCCCGAACTCACCGACAAACTTGTAAAGACCGAAATAGAGGACCAGCAGCAGGATCGGAACCCCCGTCAGCGGACGCATGGTCCATTCGCTGAGACGATTGGCGAAGGACTTGCCCTTGCTGGTCGGCGGCGCGAAGGTTTCGGTGCATATCTTAACCGCGCTTTCGTGGAGGATCATCGGTACCGCGTAGCTGGCGGGGTCCTCCAGTTTCTCTTCCAGTTCAGCCAGGGTGGCGTCGAGAAAGTCGGTCGAGTTCCCCTCCAGGATGCGCTCCTCCTCGGCAATTGCCGCATCGTCCTGGATCAGCAGCAGGGCCAAAGACCGTTGCGACAGGCCTCGTCCGGCCGGCATGATCGGTGCCAGGGCATTCAGCGCGCCGTCAATAGCGTCGCCGTAATAGATCTCCGGAGTCTCCTGCGGGTGGCGGTAGGAGGCGATCTTCTCCTTCAGGGTGTCGACCCCTTTTCCGGAGAGGGCCGAGATAGCCACCACCGGGATGCCCAGCTTCTGCTCCAACGTTGCGGTATCGATCTGGATGCCGAGGCGCTCGGCCTCGTCGATCATGTTGAGCACCAGCACCACCGGCAGATCGGCCTCGACCAGCTGCAGCGTAAAGGAGAGCATCCGCTTGAGGTTCTTGGCGTCGAGAACATGCAGCACCACGTCGGCTTCCCCGGCCCGCAGGATGTCCCGGCTGACGCGCTCCTCTTCGGTGATCGGCAGCAGGGAATACATCCCCGGTGTGTCTTCGAGATTGAACTCTTCGTTACCGATCCGGCACTTGCCCCGCGACACTTCGACCGTGGTCCCCGGGTAGTTGGAAACCACCACGTAAGAACCGGTCAACCGGTTGAACAGGGCACTCTTGCCCACATTGGGGTTGCCCACCATGACGATGTTTTTCAGGCTGCTTGCTTCGCCGGGCAGACTGCCCTGGCAGCCGCAACCGCTATTCTGACCCATTTCTACCTCCAGATAAAATTGCTGTTCTTATTTTGAACGTGTGACGATACATTCAATCGTTTGGATAAAAAAAGAGCTTACCCCTCTTCCAGGTGGCGGATGCCTTCCTCAAAGAGGTTGCGGACATGCTCATCGTCGAGGGAATAATAGACCATCTTGCCGTCTTTTCTCGATCTGACCAGCCGGGCGGCGCGCAGGATGCGAAGCTGGTGGGAAACGGCCGAGGAACTCATCTCGACCACCGCAGCGATGTCGCAGACACAAAGCTCCTCTTCGGCCAGAGCGTGAAGTATCCGCACCCGGGTCGGCTCGCTGAGCACCTTGAAGGTTTCGGCCAGCTCGACAATCGTCTGCTCGTCGTGCATTCTGACTCTGGCCCGGGCAACCCGTTCGTCATCGACGTAATTGATCTGACAGATATCTTTTGACATGTTGTCCGCTTATGTGAATAATCGTTCAATCGTTTCGATTTCGAGTTTTTACCCTTTCGACCCTTTCGCTGTCAAGAAGAAATTGAAAAGGGTTTTCAACGGCAAACAAATGATTTCATCTCCACATCGATCTAAAAGGCCCTCCCTGCCCGCACTGGGATTCATTTTAGCCAGCCTGCTGCTCGCCGGTATCCTCGCTATCGTCACCTGGCATAATCTTGATCGCGAAGAACAGTTCATGGAGAGCTTTCTCCTCAAAAAAGCGCAGACCCTGATCAGGGCTTTCGAGGCGGGAGCAAGAACCTCAATGATGATGGAACCACGGGGTGGCAAACTGGCGACCCTGGTCAAAGAAACGGCCCGCGAGGAAACCATCGCTTATATTGTGATCCAGGATGAAACCGGCCGGCACCTTGCGAGTGCAGGGCTCGACTCGGTGTCCGCTGAATTTTCTTCCGGGCAAGAGGTGCTGAAAACCGGGCAGCCACTGACAAGGTCAATTCAGGATCGCGCTGGTAAAAGAATCTATGAAATATCCCAGGAATTCAGCCCCTTGGCCGGGATGCCGATGCGCATGGGAATGATGCGGCGCTGGCAGAACTGGCGTGGCATGATGGGCGATAGCGCCAGTGAAGAAAGTCGCCAGATTATCTATCTGGGGCTGTACACAGAGGACTTCGATGCGGCCCGGGAAGAAGATGTCAAACAGAGTCTGATTTTATTGGCAATTCTGTTTTTGCTCAGTTCTGGTGGCATGTACGCCCTGTTTCTGTCACATAAATCTCAAGTGACCAAAACAGCTTTAGAGAACATGGAGCTTTATACCGATAACGTCATCAACAGTATGCCTGCGGGCCTGATCAGCATCGATACCGAACGAAAAATCGTTTCTGTGAACAAAAACGCCCTGGATTTGTTTGGCCGTAGCGAAGACGATATGCAAGGCAAAACCCTTCAGCAGTTGACCGGCCCGGAAGAATGCTCACTTGCCCCCTTTCTGCGCGCCGGTGAAGAATTTATTGATCAGCCGATGGATTGTATCCGTCTGGACGGTGCTGCAATCCCCCTTAAGGTCAGTGCCTCCCATTTACGCGATCGGGATGACAATTTACGGGGAATGGTTCTTATCTTGCGTGACCAGCGGGAAATACGCGCCATGGAAGAAGCTCTGGAACGCTCCCGGCGGCACGCCGCGCTTGGTCAGATGGCCGCCGGGATCGCCCATGAAATCCGCAACCCACTCGGAACCCTGCGCGGCTTTGCCCAGTACTTTTCCCGCAGTGATAACCAGGATCCCAAAGCCCACGAATATGCCGATTTGATGGTCGGCGAGGTTGATCGTCTCAATCGCACCGTCTCCGCCTTGTTGCAGTTCTCCAGGCCGCGAGAACCAGATATGTCCAAGGTCGATCTCTGTGTTTTGGCGCAACGCTCACTCACCTTTATTCAGGCAGATGCAGACAGCCAGCAGATCCAGCTGAATCTGAAACTGCCAGAGTCAGAGCTTATTCTGACCGCCGATTCAGACCTGCTACAGCAGGTGCTGCTCAACCTGCTGCAGAATAGCCTTGCCGCGACTGCAGCAGATGGTGAGATTGAGCTCGGGATTACGCAGCAATCTGATCAGATCCATCTCTGGGTGCGCGATTCCGGGAAAGGCTTATCGACTGAAGAGCGGGCGAAGATGTTCGACCCATTTTTCACTACCAGAAAAGATGGCACCGGCCTCGGCCTGGCCATGGTTCAGCAGATTATCGAACAGCATAAGGGCAGGATCGAGGTGGAGAGCAATGAAGGTCAAGGGACGTGTATCAGCGTTATTCTTCCACAAGTGAGGATCACCAATGAGCAAAGTTGAAAAAACTCTCCTGCTCGTCGATGACGACACCGCCCATCGGACCATGTTGAAAGCCCATTTGGGCACGCAGAACTATGAAATCGTCGAAGCTGAGGACGGAGATATTGCTGTCCATCTTGTCAAAGAGCGCTCCATCGACCTGGTCCTACTTGACTTAAAGATGAAGCGAATGGATGGGATGGAGGCTCTGGCAGAAATGCACAAATTTAAGCCGGAACTTCCAGTCATCATAATTACGGCTTTTTCTTCCGTGGAAAATGCGGTTGCGGCCATGAAAGAAGGTGCCTTCGATTATGTCACCAAGCCGGTCGACAGTGATGCCCTCAGCTTGACTGTCAAACGTGCGCTCGACTTTAAGAGGCTCCAGCAGGAGAACGACTCACTAAAACAGCGACTGGGTGAAAAGTTTGACCTTGGCAATCTGATCGGCAGTAGTCAGCCGATGCAGGAATTGGCCGAAACCCTGGCGCTGGTTGCGCCAGCAGATGCCACCGTACTGATTACCGGCGAATCGGGCACCGGCAAGGAACTGGTTGCCGGGGCGGTTCATCACAACAGTCAACGTAAGGATGCTCCCTTCATCAAGGTCAACTGCGCCGCGCTGCATGAGAACCTCTTGGAAAGTGAACTGTTCGGTCATGAGAAAGGCGCTTTTACCGGTGCCGCTGAACTGCGCAAAGGGCGCTTTGAACTGGCAGACAAAGGCACCCTGTTTCTTGATGAGATCGGCGACATGAGCCTGACCACCCAGGCGAAAATTCTGCGTGTGCTGCAAGAAGGAGAATTCGAACGGCTCGGCGGCGCAAAGACCATCAAGGTCGATGTCCGCATGCTCGCCGCAACTCACAAGAACCTGGAACAGATGGCCGAAGAAGGAAGTTTTAGGCAAGATCTCTTTTTCCGCCTCAGTGTCGTTCCGCTGCACCTGCCCCCTTTGCGGGAGCGACCGATGGACATCCCGGCTCTGGCAGAGCATTTCCTTAAGCGTTATTGCGAGAAGAACCGCAAAGACATCCGCAGCTTCGAATCGGAAGCGCTGGAAGCCCTGCTGGCTTATGCCTGGCCGGGGAATATCCGCGAACTGGAAAATGCCATCGAGCGAGCAGTGATTCTCTGCCTGGAAGAACAGATTTCCCTGCAACATTTGCCTGTTCAGGTTCGCCAGTCCTATACGGACAACAGCGAACGTCCCTTCGCCATCCGCCCCGGTCTGACCCTGAAAGACATGGAGAAGGAGTTGATCCTCTCCACCCTGCGCCAGACCGAGAACAACCGCACCCGTGCCGCCGAAATCCTCGGCATCACCCGCCAGACCCTGCAGAACAAACTTAAGGAATACGGCCTGACCTAAGACTGTTAAAATTTTTGACAATGGTCAGGCTTCGGCCGGACAAAACAGTAAAAATATTTACCGCCTCCAACCCTCCCAAAAAGCAACAGCTCTGCATTTACAACAACTTACAGTATTGGCACCAGCATTGCTCTTTATCTGGGTAACGATCACGAAAAGGAGAGCATCATGCTGAAAACTATTTTGTTACTCATCGTTCTGGCGGGAAGTTTGTTCCTGCTATCAGGCTGTGGCTCCTGGGGCCACTGGGGAGGCCATGGGAATGGACACTCTTCATCAAACCATGACAACTCGCATACCCACTACCGGGGTTGCGGACATTCGAGATATTAGGAGGTCGGAAAATGTTTTGTGGTTCAGGTTCCGCCTGGAGCGGATGGCACATGGGTGGCTGGTTTATGCCGGGGTTCTTTATGGTCATCATTGTTGCAGTCATCATCTGGCTGATTTTCAGACGGCAGCCAACACCAGCGCCTCAGGCGCTTAATTGCCCGAAATGTTCCGGGGCGGTACATGCGAGCTACTTCCGTTGTCCCCATTGCGGCGACACACTCAAGCACAATTGTCCGAACTGCAGCCGGATTATCGAACACGACTGGTCGTACTGTCCGTACTGCAACGAACATCAACAAGACCCTGTATCGACTGAAACGACAGGTCGTTAACTCTATAAAAAGGAGAAAAAGATGAAAAAAACAGCGCATATCCGAAAAATCGTCATGACAGCACTTGTCCTCGGCTTCCTGTCACTTGCCTCCACCAGCTTTGCCTGTTGGGGAAACTGGATGGGGCATGGCACCGGCAATAACCACGCGAACCTGACTGCTGAACAACAGCAGCAACTCGATACGGTAAAAGAAAAATATTCTGGTCAACTGGACGAGTTGCAAGCCTCTCTGAACAGCAAAGGCGACGAATACCGCACCGTCAGGGCAAACGACAGCACCACCGTCGGCACTTTAAAGCAACTTGAAACCGAAATCGCCGATCTTGAGCAGCAATACTGGACCCTGCTGGACAGAGCCAACAATGAGGCAGGTGGTTTTATCTCTGACGGCAAGGGGACATGGTTCCACTGTGGCTACAATAGTTGCGATCATCAAAGCCACTGGGGCAAGATGGGGCAAGGTCGACACATGGGGCCGGGGCACATGAACCGCATGGCTAGCCACATGGGTGGCTGCTGGCGGAATTAGAAACCAGCTAACAAGCGAATCAACAAGCGGTCCACTGATATCAGCTGGGCCGCTTTATTTTTATTCTGCACAAAGACAGGCGCAAATGCATGTTTCCAAGGCCTGCCCTCATACAAATGAAACATCCGACCGGACAATGGATAAATTTTAAAAGTGAAACCCAGCCTTTTGAATTGATAAATCTGTGCAATAATTACTAAACAAGTAAAGATTCACGCGGCATTACATTCCGTAACTGGTCCTTGCTTCTAACACCACACCATGGGAGAGACCATGTTTGATTATTTCCTTGAACTCAATCCAGTTATGCAGGCCTTTCTGGCCACTCTCTTCACTTGGGGCGTCACTGCTGCGGGCGCTGCGCTGGTCTTTCTGAAGAAAACCATCAATCAAAAGCTGTTGGATGCCATGCTCGGTTTTGCTGCCGGGGTCATGATTGCCGCCAGCTTCTGGTCACTGCTCAATCCCGGCATAGATATGGCCGAACAGATGGGACAAACCCCTTGGCTGACCGCCGTTATCGGTTTTATGGGGGGCGGAATCTTCATGCGTTTGACCGACAGAGTCCTGCCGCACCTGCATCCTGGTCTGCGGATGGATCAGAGCGAAGGGATCAAGACCTCCTGGCAACGTAGCACACTACTGGTGTTGGCCATCACTCTGCACAATATCCCGGAAGGGTTGGCAATCGGTGTTGCTTTTGGTGCCGTTGCTGCAGACCTTCCTTCTGCGACCATCGGTGGCGCCATCGCCCTGGCCATTGGGATCGGCATCCAGAATTTCCCTGAAGGGACCGCCGTCTCCATGCCGCTGCGCAGGGAAGGGATGAGCCAGAAAAAAAGTTTCATGATGGGGCAGGCTTCCGGGATGGTCGAGCCAGTCGCCGGTGTGATCGGCGCACTTTTTGTGTTGCTGATGCAGCCGATTTTGCCCTATGCGTTGTGCTTTGCCGCCGGGGCAATGATCTTTGTCGTAGTCGAAGAGCTGATCCCGGAATCTCAACGCATTCAGGAAAATATTGACTTAGTGACGATGGCAACCATGGGCGGTTTTTCGGTGATGATGCTCCTGGATGTAGCATTGGGCTGACATTTTCTTGAAAAACGTTTAGATTTGTCCGTATGCGTATCGCAACCCGAATATTTCTTTATCTTTTCAGCCTGATCGCCGTCGCCTCGGCCCTGCTGGGCTATTTCTCGATTCAGAACGAACGTAGCCACCTTCTGAACGGAATTCGCTCGGAAGCAAAGTTGATGGCGCGTTCCCTGGCGGCGGTGCTGCGCCTGTACCACCCCGGTGACCCGAGCGTTGATCTGGACAAACTCCTGGTCGATATTTCTTCCCAGGAGTGGTCCCAGCCGCCGATGCTGCGCTATTACGACCGCGAAGGCGCGCCGGTTGGTATTGCCTGCGCCGCATGCAACCAGCTGCCGTTGCCGCAGATACAGATTGACTTGCATACTCTGGCCGTAGATGGTCGGGAGGAGTTCATTGCCTCCGGGATCGACGAGTTCTTCTCCATCACCATTCCGGTTGCTGGCAAAAATGGTCAATATCAGGGTGCGCTGGAGGTGGTTCTTCCGCTGCAACAGGTCAACCGGACCCTGGCCGCCACCACTCGCCGTTTCCTGCTTTTCACTGTCGCTCTGGCCCTCGGCCTGGGCACCTTGATCATTCTGATTGCCCGCTGGAATATTTCTCAGCCGATGCATGCACTGGTCAACGCTGCCAGGCAGCTCGGTGCCGGTGATTTCAGCTCCCGGGTTGAACCAAGCGGCGTCGTCGAGCTTGATCGCTTGACCAACGAGCTCAATCGGATGGCTGAGCAGCTGGAAGAACTGGACAACAAGCGGGACGCCTTCTATCAGGAGAAATTGCAGCTGGAAAAGGGGCTGCGTCACGCCGAGAAGCTCGCCTCCATTGGCCAACTCAGCTCCGGCCTGGCCCACGAGATCGGCACTCCGCTCAATGTCATCAGCGGCCGGGCGGAATACTTGCTCACCAAGCTGGACAAGGATGATAAGTCCCGTAAATCGCTCGCTACCATCGTCCAACAGAGTGAAAGCATCGCCGCCCTGATTGAACGGCTGCTCGCCTTCTCCCGCAAGGAAGAACAGAGCTTTGCTCCCCTCCAACTGCAACAGCCTGTTGAAGAGGCGTTTTCCCTTTGCCTGTTGCGCGCCAAACGCAGCCGCGACGACATCGACCTGCAGCTGGAGCTGACCGATACCCAGCTGATGGCGGATGCCAATGCCCTGCAGCAGCTGTTTGTTAATCTGTTTCTCAACTCGTTTCAGGCGATCGAAGAGAGTGGACAGGTCCGTATCCAATCTGAGCTCGACGGTGAGCTGCTGCAAATCAGCTACGAAGACAGCGGACCAGGCATCCCGGCCGAACAGCGATCACGCATCTTCGACCCCTTCTTCACTACCAAACAGGTTGGCGAAGGGACCGGGCTGGGACTCTACATTGTCGCCAACATCGTTGAGGAGCATGCCGGCGAAATCAGGGTCGATGCGGCTCCAGGGATGCGAACCCGGCGATGGTGGTGAGGCTGGTGTAGAGCATCGGCGCGAAGAGGTGACCGATGACGTGGCGCACCGTTTTGCCCTTGTCCTGAAAGCGGGGATAGGTATCGAAAAACTCGCTCAGGATGTGAACCGCGTCGGCGACGGCGATCGGCATCAGGAAGATGGCGATCATCGAACTCATGATGTGAACATCGAAGCCGAGCCCGATGAGCAGCCCCATGGTGCAGATGACGCTGATCATCGCCACCAGCATCGGTGCGATGATCAGGGAAACGCGCCGGAAGAAAAACAGCAGCAGCAAAAAGATGACCAGCATGGCCAGGGGCGCCGAGGTCGCCATCTGCACCAGCATCTCGACACCGAAGGTGTCCTCGGCGACCGGCAGGCCGGTGATATACACCGTCGGGATTCTCCTCGTTGACAACCCCGACGACCACGAAGTCGTAGAGATTGAACTTTTCCTTGACCTAGTGATGAAATACCCGCACCGGTTCGTCGGCGGAAAGCATATTTTCCGGATCGTTGTCAAACTGAACCTTTGGAAACTGGGATGCCAGTATCCCGGTGATCATCAGCACCAGGATGATGACCGTCCAGGGGCGTCTGAGGCTGAAGTTGGTCAATGCAAGTTTCATGATATCGTCATCTCTATTGAAGCCGGAAGAAAAAATCCCCTCACCGAATACTGGGAAAGTATCCGCCTGGTGTTGCGGGTGGAAGAGCGAATCAAGGGCATCCCTGCAGCTCCCGTTTCATCCGTTCGAACTCCTCGCGATCGATCTCCCCGGCAGCGTAGCGGTGCTTCAAAACATCCAGCGGCGCAGAGGATGATAGCGGTGGTGCCGTTCTTTTCTTGCTGAACACCGCCTGAAACAACCAGACAGCCAGAAAAACCAGCATGATCCAGAAGGCGAGATTGACAAACATGCCCAAAGGTCCGTGAAAATAGCTGCCGGGACCGCTTAACCAACGTTCGTTCCAATAGTTCATCATCTAGTTTCCTTTGCCTCCCTCGACTGTAGGGCGAGAGAAGGGTCGTCTCGTAAACGGATTTTATTGCAGGCTGTCGATCACCAGCCGCAGTTTCTCTCTTACCTGAGTCGCGACATCGGCCAGGTCAGGATTGTCGATCGCCTGCATCGAGGCGATGGGATCGACTGCCGCGACCTCGACACGACCATCCTCGTACTCCTGGACAATGACGTTGCAGGGGAGCATGGCACCGATGTGCGCCTCGGCCTGCAGCGCCCGGTGGGCGAAGGATGGGTTACAGGCACCGAGAATGCGATACTTTCTGAAGTCGACGTCAAGCTTCTTCTTCAGGGTCGCCTGAACATCGATCTCGGTCAGAACGCCGAACCCTTCTTTCCCGAGCTCTTCTGTGGTCCTGGCGATCGCCTGATCGAAAGATACGGCAACTGTTTTACTGAAAACGTAGCTCATTTTGTTCATCTCCTGTCGGTTGACGATTGCGCTGGAGCGTCCGGGTTCTGCGTTATCCGGACGCTCCAGCCAAAGCATAGCTGCTGGCACTCAAATGGCCACCATGGCATAGCCTCTGTTTTGATGCGCTATCAGAGAGATCAGGCTGTTCTCGACCTTCTTGATGCCTGGTTGCAGTCCGGTGTTTTCCATGCCGACCAGCTTGAGGGCCAGTTCGCAGGCTTCCAGCTGAACGCCGGCTTTTTTCAATTCGATGATGTTCCAGGAAATTTTATCCATGATATCTTCCTGATACTCATCCATCTCTGGAGCCTCTTTCATGTCGGTCAGGCAAACCACCGTAGGGCCCCGAAAGCTTACGATCATATCGGGCTGAACACCCTGTCGAACCAGGATGTTCCTGACGTTTCTGATTGCAGCCAAGGCGCGCAATAGCTTTTCCGGATCATCTTTTTTGACATCAAACACCACTTTGGCGGCAGTCAGCCCCTGAAGCGGCTCCTGGTCATCGGCAGCAAAGCCCGATCCAGCAGACACCACCAGGAACAAACCAACCAACATGAAACCTACGAGCCTGCCAATCCATGTATTTTTCATCGTTTCAACTCCATTCATAGTTTTTTCGAGGTATTGTTATCGTTTCAGTTACCAGCAACAAGAGCCATAATGACCGTCGGACATGCTGCGATCGCTCATCGTGTAGCCGGCCCGCATCATGCTGTGTCTGCCGTAACTGTGATCACAACCCTGGTAGTCACAGGCAAACCAGGAACCGTATCCGCCGCCGGCAACCCGGCTCATTTCCAGATTGGCCTGGTCCAGTTTAGTCCAGTAAGCACGTTCCAGAGTGTCAAGCTCGCTTGCAAGGGTGTTAAGCCGGCCCACTGTCGTGGTGTCGTCGCTGCGGGCCGCGATCAGTTCATCCTGCTTTGCGTTGAGCTTCTGCTGCAGCTCCTGCAGTTGCGGCTGATACTTGCCCTGGGTCTCATCGACTTTTTTCTGCTGCTCGGTAGTCAGGGCCTGCGCGCCGGTCGACGGCCCCATTCCACGGCCCACCTGAGTTCCCGACCAGTCGCCCATCCAGGCATAGACCGGGGCTGCCAGGGCCAGCATGGCCAATATTGCCGTTGCTGCCATCAGTTTACGATTGTTTTTCATAGTGCTCTCCTTAAATTTCTGGGGTTGGTTGATCTGTTGTCATTGTGGTTGTCGATTGTTTCGTTTCGGCATTCAGTGCTGCGTTGCAAAAGGGACAGAAGACCCAGGCCTCTTGCACCGAACCTCCGCAGTGAGGACAAGCCTTGTTTGCGGGCTCTCTCGCTGGGGTTCGCCGGCTCAGGAGCCAGGCCGCGCCGCCGAGCAGAATCAGAAGTAACACTCCTGGAACGATCCAACCGCCGAAAAAACAGCCGCCGCTCCAACCAGATTCGCAAAACACGCCCGGCCCCCCGTCAATATCCCGGATGGCCGCAGCCGGAATAATGGCTGTGCGACTCGCCCTGCCCGTGGCTGTGCCCGGTTCCGTTGTAGCAGCCCCAATGGCCGCAGCCCGTCAGGGTCAGGGTCGCTGCGACCAGAACGATCAGCAGCAGAATCATCTTTTTCATGGAAACCTCCTCAATGAGTGATCTGTTGCCAAATAGTAATCGCAAGGAGGGTGCCAGAAGCCGAAGATTATATTTAACTGTCTAAATTTGTTGCTTTTTTATGATTCTGGCCTGCTGTGGGGTGTAAAAAAAATTGGCGGTGGCGAAGGAGGGAAAGGGACGTGCTGTCAAATTATTTGGCAGTACGCCCCCGAGACGAAGGGGTCTTAAGAAAGATTGTATTCCTTGTGCGTTGTTCTGAAGGGTCTGCCGGGTGATGCCGAGAATCTCGGCGACGCGGGTGCGGTTGCCGTCGGTCTTGGCCAGGGTGGCACTAATAAAAGTGTATTATGTTACCCACTAACTGCTATGGCGCTAGGCGGGATTAGCCGGGATTCTCCGATTCTGCGTGGGATTATTTATTGAATTCGGCGGCAAACCTTTTGTTGGTGGGTAACATTTAAAATACAGTGAACGGCTGAATAAGCTGAGAGCTGATTTTTGATGAAGCTGCAACCTGAGGTGGTTAGACTGTAATTTCTTTACCGACTGTTGCGTTGAAGAAACGCTCGCCAAAACGAACGGCCAGCTGCTGAGCCTGTTGTAGCCCGGTGCAATGGGAAACACCGATTTTGGCGATATTCAATTCCTCAAGGCGATTGAGGGTTGCGTTCAGTTGCTCTTTGGTGCTGAATTTCAGGTGGGTGCCACCGAGAAGCATGTAGATTTTTTCCTGCCCAGTCACTTTGCGGGCGCGCTCGATGATGTTCAGAACGCCGGCGTGAGCACAGCCGAGGAGAATGATCAGGCCTTTTGGGCTGTCGATAAATAGTGACATGTCATCTGCCAGCTCATCAGTTACTGTCTTCCCATCTTCCGTCATGGTGACCAGATTCGGATCGCCGGTTTCAAACAGGTTCAATCGAGGGATTTCACCCGAGAGGATGATTCCGGGGGCAAGCTCCTGCGGTGCCTTATCGAGCCGGAAATCTGCGCCCAACTCCTCCAGCTGCTCTTTATGCCATGGGATGCCGATCGCACGAAGTTGATTGCCGTTGCTGCTGTGCCGGGCTTGAAACAGGTCAGGGTGCGCGTAGACCGGTACTCGGCCGGTGCGGCTGAGGACCTGCTGCAACCCGCCGGTGTGGTCGAGGTGTCCGTGGCTGAAGATGACCCCCCGCAGCTGCTGCAGGTCGATCTGTAGTTTGTCACTATTGGAGAGAATGGTCTGGCCCCCGCCCGTATCAAACAGGTAATTCCCCTGCTCGGTTTGTAGGTGACAGCCAAAGCCATGTTCGCCGAGTAAGCCCACCGGACTGACTCGCTCGACGCTGTTTTCGCAGAGGACTGTCAGACGAATATTCATCGGCCTGGTCCTTTCTTTTTACAGAAATCGTAGCTTTGTACGTGACGACATTTAACGCGGACAAGACAAAAGAGAGATTATCACAAGAGGTAAAAAGTAAGGCCGGTTTTTTACCGGCCTTTACGTTTTGTCAGCTAAATATAGGATTTTGAGAAGTGTCGTTTGGTGGCATCCTGTAATTTGCTGACCACGTGGAAAGCCTCTTTTAGTAATTCCTGTTCGCTTTTTGACAGCTGGAAAGGATCGAGGAAGTGGCTCGGTTTTTGACCATTTTCCATCTGCACGATTTCATTTCGCAGGCGCAGGAAATTAAGTGCCTCCAGAGCTGCTTTGATGTGCTCAGCGGTATCGGTTTCAAAGACTTTTCGTTCGACCAGTACATTTAGCCGGTCCTGGGTTGTGGTCTGTTGAATGCCTTTTTCCAGTACAAACATCCGGATGCAGTCGATAATGTAAATGCTGCCACCCTGTTTGACCGACAGCAACCCTTTCTGGTCACCATCTTTGGCAACGATAAAGCGGCCCAGCAGCCCGATCGGAACTTTGTAGCGCAGATCGAGCGACATCATGTGATAGAGGAAACCTTCGTAACGCCGGATCTCCGAGAAGACAATGTCGTGCAGTGATTGAGCTAAGGTGGAATCCCCTTCGAGGGGGACAAAATCGAAGAAAATGGATGAGTATCGAACCTTCTGTGGCTCCGGGTTCTGTACCCAGTCGTGGATCCGTTTATGCCAGTCGAGTAAACGACCGGTCCACATCGGGTTGTTGCACATCACCTGTCCTTCGCAAAGGGGATAACCGACTTGCTGCAAGGCGGTAACCAGCTTGTTGCTGAAGGGGGTAAAGAATTCTTCGATTTCAGGCAGTCGCTCGTCAGGCACATCCTCAAAAATGAAGCCGTTGTCCTGATCCGGGTTGAGCAGCATTTCACGGCGGCCCCCAGAGCCCATCAACAAAAAGCAGTGTTTGATTGTCGGCCGCTGGTAACCTTCTGCCAGCATTTCGTCGAAGCAAATCTGATAGACCTTTTTGATGATACTGTGATGAATGTAGGAGATGATCTCCATCACTTCCGGGGTTGAGTGGGTTTCGGTCAAAAGAGCCCGGGCGACGGTCAGAATTTCTTTTTTTGTCGAGGCCAGTCCGGCGAGGGATGTTTCATCATTGACCGAGCCGACCAGCAGCATCGCTTTCTGGCTACGGTAACGCATCAGTTCGCGCATGGTGACAATGCCAACCAAGTGCCCGGCATCGATGACCGGCAGGTGTTTAATCCGCTGCGCAGTGATGTAGGCCATCGCCTCGTACATATAGGTTTGTGGCGAGACGAAATGGGGGTGCGGTGTCATCACCTCTGCGGCTTTAATCAGGTTGCAATCGGCGTCGTCGGGGCTGACGACCTTGGCGATCAGGTCCCGTTCAGTGATGATGCCAATCGGCAGTGATTTATCATTGACCACCAAGACGGAGCTGACTGATTTTTCCGTCATCTGTCTGGCGACATCGCGCGCTGTGGTGGTTGGTAGACAGGTTTCGACCGGTGAGGTCATGATTTCGGAGAGCCGTTTTTTAAACGGGTAGGCTTCCATCTGTGTCACAGCGTTGCTGGTGTGTTCTTTGACGATATCGGCATACAGGCTGCGCACCCGAGTCAGAACCATGCGGGTGAAAAATTCGCTGACTTGAGGATAGTCTTTGGCGGCTTTTTTCAGCGCCGCTTCCGGAATCAAATAACAGGTGGTCGGCGTAACCGTGCGGACGCCACCCGTATAGGGCTCGCCGGTAAAAATCGGCGTGCCGCCGAAAAACTGTCCTTCTTTGCGGTAGTCGACCACCATCTCTTCGCCACCGGGTGCAGTGGTGGTAATCTCAGCCATCCCTTCAAAAATGACGTAGAGAAAACCGGTCGGCGGATCGTTCTGGCTGACAATGTGAATATTGGCGTCAAAGGTTCTCTTGACGGCGCTTTCCCGTAAATCCTGAAAATGACTTTCGGGGAGATGGCAGAAAGGTTCACTGTCTCGGAGGTGGATAATGCCCATGAAGGAGCTCCTCTGGCGCACGTCGTGATAAAGGGGTAAGAACAGATATTGCAGATTCTACCACTGATAGATTTCGCAGCAAACAGTTTCCGCGAAATTGTTGAGAAAGGGGGTCGAAAATCATAGTTTCAAGTGTGACGGAGTTTTTCTGAAGGCATGAGCAGTGAGAACGTTTCCAGTTGATATACTTGGTCAGAAAGCAATGGGGGGCGAGTTATGAAGTTATGTTGCATTCTGTTCATCCTTCACCTGTCAATCCTGTCCGCCCAGGCCGCTGAACGTCCAAATGCAGTCAATCTCTACCTCGGTCAACTGACCAGCAACCATTGGGAAGAGCTTTTCCGCAGCGACCGGATTGATTTTAAGGATTCCTACCTTTGGGCATTCTCCTATGCACGCCGGATCGGTGGTTATAAGGATTTGCTCAGCTACGAGTTGGAGGGGCAGGTTGTCAAACATTTCAAGCGACAAACCCATTGGGAGTTTAACGCCTTGGCAACCATCCGCTGGGAAAAATTCTATTGGGACAAGTGGCTTGATACCAGTCTCGCCTTCGGGCTTGGTCCTTCCTATGCGACGAAGAAGCCGGAAGTTGAAATCGAAATAGAGGGAGACACGGAAAAGTTGCTGGTCTACTGGATGTTAGAGTTGGCGATGGTCCCCTTTGCCAATAAACCGGAGTTGGAGCTGATTTCACGTATTCACCACCGCTCCGAAGCCTACGGTTTGGTCGCCGATGAAGGTGGTTCCAACGCCCTTGCCCTCGGTTTTCGTTATCGATTTTAAAGGCGAAATGACTCTCCTCAATAAAGAGCATTGAGCAGAAGGTGCTGATTTTATGTGGGCGCCGGGTCGAGAAATGGCTCTGTTATTCTTATTTCTATAAATCGATAGCTATGGATGGAAACCTTACCTCCGCAGCGTTTACTGGCCCTTGCCATCGTTGTATTCCGGTAGATTATGGATTTTACGCAGGACGTTGTCGCTGCGGATGATCGAGTCCTCGTCAAGACTTTCGTGCATGACATTTGAAACAATAATGTTGATCAGAAACGCCAGCGGGCAGACGATCAAGGCACTGGAGGTCGCAGGCAGCAGGCCGCCACCTTGAAAAGTGGTGATTTCAGCGCTCCAGCCGAACATCGCTAACAACGTCATTCCCAGCCCAAAACACATCCCGGCCAGTGCACCATATTTATTGGCTTTGGAGTACCAGATGCCGAGCACCACCACCGGGAAAATGGTGTTGCCTGCCAGGGCGAAGGCCATGGCGACAATCTGGGCGATCAATGCGATCGGATGGAGCGCGAAAAAGACAACAATAATGCAGAGAACGGCGGTGACGATCCGGCCAACCGAAAGGGCCTGACGATCAGAACAGTTGGGCCGCCAGATCGTGGAATACCAATCGTGAGCAATTGCGGAAGCTCCGGCGACCAGCAGGCCGGCGACGGTGGACAGTCCCGCCGCTAACGCACCTGCAGCCAGATAGCCGATGAAGGCAGTTCCCAGTTCCGCAGTTTCCGGAGCGGAAAGAATGATGACATCGGCGACCTTGGCGCCGCCGGTCGGGTTCCAGAATTTACCGAGAGTGGCGTAGACCGGTGAGGACCAGTAGAGCAGACCGATGAAAAACAATCCCCAGAGCACCGACTTGCGGGCTGTATCCTCATTTTTGACCGTGTAAAAACGGATCATGATATGTGGCAGGCCTGCGGTGCCGACCATCAGAGTAAAGACCAGGGCGATAAAGTGGTAAAAGTCGCCACCGCCCCAAGGCAGGTAGTTTCGGCGCAACTCTTCGGTCGCTTCGGCACTCATTTGGCCGATGGCCGTTTTCCCATCCATCAAATCACCCAGAATCTGGCCGTATTCGAGCTGTGGCAGGATGCCTGCTCCACCAGCTTTTTTAATCAGAAACCAGAGTGGCAACAGGAAGGCAGAAATCAATACCACATATTGGATCTGCTGATTGCGGGTCACTCCGGCCATTCCGGAAATCAGCATGTACATACAGACCACTCCAGCGGCGAAGAAGACTGAAACGGTGTAATCCATGCCGAAGATCCAGCCGCAGATCAGGCCGATCCCCTTGAATTGCGCAGTCGAATAGGTGATCGCAATAATGACGGTGACAAAGGCTGCAATCAGGCGCACACCGTGGCTGTTGTAGCGGTCGCCGAGAAATTCGGGGATGGTGTATTTACCGAACCGGCGAATCTGCGCCGCAATCAGGCAGAGTAGCAAGACGTAACCACCGGTCCAGCCGACGATGTAGCCGAGCCCGAACCAGCCTTTTAGATAGAGAAGCCCGGCCACACCCATAAAGGATGCTGCCGACATCCAGTCAGAAGCGATCGCCGCGCCGTTGCCCAGTTTGCCGATTCCCTGACCTGCCACCCAGTAGCCCGAAGTGGTCGATACTTTTGAGAGGAAGCCGACGCCAATATAGACACACAGCAAGGCAATCATGATGATTGCCGGGACCATCTTAAAGCCAGGTTTGATCTGCGCGATCTCTTCTCCCGCAGCAAAGGCTACGCTGCTGGTTGCCAGCAGAATCAGGAGTGTTAGTAGTGAGCGCAGGATAGTCTTATTCATTGTTAGTCGAGCCTCCCGGGACGCGCGGGTTTCTGGTTTCACTTGTTTTGCAGGTGGGTGACCAGATGGTCCCAGAGAATGCAGTAGAGTTTGCAGAGCATAACAAAGCCGAGGGTGCAGCCCTGAGCAAGCAGCCAGTAGTGCAGGGGAAAACCCAAAATACTGCGGTCTTCAGTGAAGAATGATTGCCCGAGTCCAGTCGGATCACCGAGCCCGGCCAGCCAGATCAGGGTCGGAATGCCGAAACTTAAGAATGCCCAGACGGCGAGAATTATCCGCACGACCGAGACTTCGGCTTTCATACTGTCGGAAGATGGTGCGAAAAAGTTAACGTGCACTCTTTCCCGTGGAGCCATCTGTCTGTCTCCTATTGCTAAAATCAGATAAGTGGCAGCTTTTATAGCCGAAATACTCTGCCCAATAAGATGAAGCAAGACGCGGGCCTTGACAACCCTTTTGTGTGCTTAATTACTCTATTTGACGGTTTTTGTTGCTCTGTCGTGCAATTTGTCGAGAATCGGCTGGTCGGCCGGGAGGATTTTGTAATCTACAAATGATGATGGCTCAACCCAGGCATGGTCAGCTACCTCAAGGTGTTTAATCTCACCCGACAGCCATTCGCAGAGGTAGGCGATAATCAGCACACTTCCCCAATCGTAGTGATGATAAACAGTTTCCAGAACGGGACCGACTTCAATCTCAATATCCAGCTCTTCGCGCAACTCTCTTATTAGCGAATAGTGCGGAGACTCGCCTGGGTCGATCTTGCCGCCCGGAAACTCCCAGAAGCCGCCCTGTTGCTTATCGGCTGGTCGTTTCGTCAACAGAATTTTGCCCTGATGTTCAATGACCGCAGCACAAACAGCAAGTGGCAGGTTTTCAAGTTGGTTTACCATTTAGATCAATACCCGTTTTTTGTTGGTCCTGCGCTCACACTGTGATAGAAACAGGCACCAATTGAGGTGTTTTTTTCTGCCGTTTTTTGGCAGTGCATTGACGTGTTTATATAAGCTGTTCAGGAGTTTGTCCATGTTTGAATTGTCTGACAAAGGGCGCGGTGTGCGCCAGATGTTTGATGATATTTCGCAGCGCTACGATCTGCTCAACCGTTTGCTCTCTTTCGGCATCGATCGACGCTGGCGCCGCTTTGCCGTGAGTCAGTTAAGTATTCCGAAAGATGGCCGGGTGCTCGATATCGCCACTGGAACCTGTGATGTGGCGCTGGAAGTCGCAGCACAGACCGATCCATCGGTGAAGATTGTCGGTGAAGATTTTACCCAGGGGATGCTGGTGCAGGGGCAGGTCAAACTGAACGGCTCCGAACATGGTTCGCGGATTATGCTGGTCAACGCACCCTGTGAAGAGATTCCTCACCCGGATGCAACCTTCGATGGCATTACCATCGCTTTCGGCATCCGAAACGTGGTCGACCGCCAAGCCGGGCTCTGCGAGATGTTCCGGGTCCTTAAGCCGGGTGGTCGGGCGGTAATTCTGGAGTTTTCCAACCCGCGCAGTCAGTTCTTTCGGCAGATCTACTATTTCTACTTCCAGAAAATTCTACCGACCATCGGTGGCCTGATCTCAAAGCGGAGCGCTTACCAGTATCTGCCCGATTCAGTCATCGAATTTCCCAGCCGTGAAGAGTTCTCCGGGATGATGGGCAAGGCCGGTTTTCAACGGCTACAGCATTGTGACCTGACCTTCGGGATTTCGACCGTGTACGTGGGTGATAAGCCGGTCGGCTGAAGCAAATCATAAAATTTATTGGAAACAGGAAGAGTCGGCCAGTTGGTCGGCTCTTCCTGTTTCCAATAACCGTTCTATGCCTTTTCAACTCTTTCGCTACAGCAGTACCAACCCTCCCAATTAGTGCTGAAGAGACAAATTCTAAACATATTCGGGACATAACTATGTTCCGTATTTGCCCTCTTATATGAGCCAAATATAATTGCTGACAGCTTTATCTCCTCATTAAAGGGTGGAAAATGACAGGCATTTCCTTTATGTTTCAACGGTATGCCTTGCGAAATCGATTGTTGCAGGGTGGATTTTATGCAATAGGGCCAGCACCTCAAAAAAGATCAACTCCAGTCAGACAATTATAGAAATAAACTTGGAGGACCATTGAACCAGATTTGTATGGTGTACTCCGGTTTCTTTCTCAACGAATGAAAAGAATAGAATTCTGTTTTTATAATATTTTATCAGGTGAAAGGAATACCCGAATGCGTAAGTCAGATAACGGGCGGGGCAAAGGGGTTTTGATCGGTATAAACTCCAGTAAGCGAAGGGGCTTTGTTGCCATCTTTACCTTGTTCCATTTCTTTTTTGCCAATTTTGCCTGGGCGGCGCAGATAACCACCGATGGCAATACTGCTACGACGCTGACGACTGTCGGGCAGGTGACTGACGTAAGGACCGCCACTGTCGTTGGCGCGACCGGCTTCAACTCCTTTTCTGAGTTCAACGTCAACACAGGCGACACAGTTAACTTGCACTTGCCTGGTGTGACCGACAACCTGATGAATCTCGTTAATTCTCAGACCGCGTCCTCCATCAACGGGATCCTCAACTCCATCAAAGAAGGTCAGATAGGTGGGAATGTTTACTTCGCCAACCCTCGTGGCCTAATCATCGGTAGCTCTGGCGTGGTCAATGTCGGCGCGCTCTCCGTTATCACTCCGACCCAGTCCTTCATGGACAACTTTTTCTCTTCGCCCAATAACCCTTCGCCGAGCTCAGTCAGCATGCTGATGAACGGCACCGCACCAATCGACGGGTCCGGTCTCATCTCTATTCAAGGTAAAGTGAACGCCATCGGTCCTATCGACCTCAGGGCGGGCAGCGTTACTAACAGCGGAACGATAGCGTCCGGTGCCTCCTTTAGTGGTGTTGCCGTCGATTTCAGCGACGTGGTCAACGACAACGAACTGCAATCGGGTGCAAAGATCGACATTGTGGGTGGTGATATTTACATTCGCGCCGACAGCGCCACTTCTAGTGGTACGATCGTGGCAAATGCCGTGGGCAATGGAAATTCCGCAGGTAATATAGATATTTACGCTGAAGATATAACTCTCTCCAGCGGTGCGAAGGTGTTGGCCCACAACGCCGACGATACGACCCAGGGTGGTGAGATAACGATCGCTGCCAGCGCCACAAATAATCACAACGCCATCGCTGTCATTGGGGAAGCGGCTACCTCCTCAGTGGCCATAACCGGTGCTGAACTTCATGGCAGCGAAATTGAGATAACCTCTGCTGCGTCGATGACTGCCAAAGCCGAAGGGATCCCAGTTGATCTTCTGGTTGATGCTGCAATTGTTGATGTGACCTCAGCAGCGAGCGTTGAACTTCTTGACAGCAACATAACGACCGAGGCCGGAAAACTGACGGTGAAGGCAACTTCAACGATGCAAGCGGATGCGCTGGCTGAAGCAAGTTCGACGCTGTTGCCGGTATCGGGCGACGCTGCAGTTGCGACCTCTATTGTTGACTCTTCGGCGGTAGCGCACATCGGTGGTGATACAAAGTTGGACCTGGCTCAAGAACTAGATCTTTCTTCCGATAACTCAGTGACGGTCAATACTACGGCAGATGGGACCGCCGGTGGTGATTTTGCAGCCGGTGGTTCTGCCGCAGTTACAGTGATAAAGCGCAGCGAATCAAAGGCATATATCGACGGTAATACCGAGCTGGTGAATCAACCGGCGATAAAGGTTTCAGCCCAGTCGCTGCACAACATTACAACT
>CALZLE010000142.1 GCA_945788205.1 uncultured Desulfuromonadales bacterium | reverse complement strand
CTGTCAAAATAGAGTGCGCTGGCTAGCGTGTAGAAAAACAAAAAAAGCGCACCAACACGAGGTGCGCTTTTTAATCAGTTGCAAGGTTGTTTAACCTTTAATCGAGAGTTAACACCTCATCGCTTTGCTCCGGAAGGTTAGTCCAACTGAGCTCAGGCTGTGATGATTCGTCATCTGCCGGTGGTGCCACAAATGTTTGTCCGAAGTCCCTTTGCTTTAGGGTAAAACGCTGCAGCATCTGTTGCAGTTGCATCGCCTGACTGGAAAGTTCCGCGCTGGTTGCAGCACTTTCTTCAGCGGTGGAGGTGTTCTGTTGAATACCTTGATCGATCTGCTGCAACCCGAGGTTGACCTGCGAAACGCCACTGGCCTGCTCGCGGCTGGCAGCTGCGATCTCGTTGAGCAGATCATCGACCTTGGCAATTGCCCCGACGATATCCTGCAATGATTCGGCTGTTCGCTCGGCGATCTGAGTACCATTGACTGTTTTTTCGACCGAGCCTTCGATCAGTTCGGCCGTTTCACTGGCCGCTTTAGCACTACGTGCTGCCAGATTGCGAACCTCTTCAGCGACCACCGCAAAGCCTTTGCCATGCTGGCCGGCCCGGGCCGCTTCAACGGCGGCGTTCAATGCCAGTAGGTTCGTCTGGAAGGCGATTTCGTCGATGACTTTGATGATCTTGCTGATGCTCTGGCCTGAGGCATTGATTTCGTTCATGGCGGAAACCATCTGGTTCATCTGCTGATTGCCGTTTTCGGCCGCCTTGGCCGCATCGGTTGCCAGTTTGTTTGCCTGACTGGCATTCTCAGCGCTCTGAGCGGTCTGTGCGCCGATTTCGGTCATTGAACTGGTGATCTCTTCCAGCGATGAGGCCGCATTGGTGGCTCCCTGGGATAGAGACTGGCCGGTATCGGCAACCTGACTGCTGCCGGAGCTGATCTGTTCACTGGAGTCCAGGATCTGGCCGATCATCTGGTTGAAGTCGATTCCGAGCTGTTGCAAAGCGCTGCGCAGGGCATCCCGCTCATCGCGCGGGTTGGCCTCAAAGGTCAGGTCCCCTTGCGCCAATTGCTGCAGCGGCGTGACGATCTCATTTTGCAGGTTGTCGGCAAAGCGGTCCATGGCATCGGCCATGCGGCCGATTTCGTCACTTCGGTTCAGATTCAGGCGCCTGTCGATGTGCCCATGTTCCAGTTCTTCGAGCATCGAGACGGTTTGGGCCAATGGGCCGGTGATACTTCTGGTCAGGAACACCCCGAGCGTTACGGCGCAGAGAATTCCGGCAGCAATAGTTATCCAGAGAAACGTCGAGATCTGACCCGCAGTGTTGGAGGCCTGCTCAGAGCTTTCCGACATCGATTGTCTTGCCGCTGCGACAACTTTCGACAATTTATCCTGAGCCTGATCAAGTACCGGGGCAGAGACGGTTAACGAATGCGTCTGCATGATTTTCTGGGTCTTCAGGGCCTCTTCAATCGGTTGCAGGACTTTTTTGATCGATCCTTCCACCCCCAGAACACTCGGTTTTATTTCGAGTGAAAATATTTCCTGGGCCAACTCAGGCTCGTCAATCTCAAAATAATCGGTGATCATAACCATCGATTGTCCAACGGTATCAAGCTGTTTCAGCAACCCGTCGCGGGCCTCAATAATGGTGCTGTTCTGGCTTTCGAGCTGTTGCGCCCATTGACCGATCTTGGTTTTCAGTGGATCTGTTTCGACCGAGATGTCAACGGCATCCATGATGTTTTCACTGAGCTGGATGGCCCAACTCTGGTATGAGGAGAGCATCTTTTGGGCTTGCAGGGCGAGTACGGCCGGATTATTTATCTGCGCGGCATCATATTGTTTGGAATAATTCAGGAAAGCCTGCAGTTCTGCAAGCCAGCTTTTCCACTCTTTGCTGAAGCTCCGCCAGGTTTCGGCTTGATTTCCCTGCAGTTCAAAAGAGTTGACCGTCGCGATGGCCTGCTCTGCATTGCTGCGGGCTTTTTCTATCAGTGCATACTCTTTTTGCCGCTGCTCTTGGGAGAGAGTCCCATCCAGCAAGGTCCGTTCAGAACTTTTCATTGCCTGCAGGGAAGAACTAAGGGTCAGAATCGCTTCCAAGGCTGGCACATCATTCTGACTGATCGCCGTTAAGTTCTCATTTAGTTGTGTGTTGCCCCACCAGCCAGCCAAACCGACCAGCAGGCAGATCAGCGCCACAAATGAGAAGGAACCTAAAAGTTTTTTCTGCAGACTAAAGGAACCGAAGATGCTTTTCATAGAAAACCCTTGTGATTTTGTGATTGAACGCGGTCAGCCCTCTCCTGAGCTGACCGCGTTGATTTGCACTGTGTTGTTGTTTACTGGAAGTATTTCTGCCCGGCTCCGGATTTAAAGAAGTCGATCAGTTTCTGTGCTTCCGGAGTCGGCGTGCCGACGGTGATCAGCGCCAGCGGGCGACTGATTTCGTCAGTTTTAACGACTTTGGTGTCACCTGGGTTCATACTGAAGAATTTCTGGCTGACCGCACCGATGGCGCCTTTGTCTTTCGACACGTTCTGGAGTTCCAGCCGGGTACTCTTGACGATAGTGGCGTCGGCAATGTAATCAGCTTTTTTCATGACTTTTTTCTGGAAGACGGCGCGGGTGGCGCTACCGGCGTGACTGGTGACGACCTTGACCGGCATGTCAGGACCGCCAACATCTTTCCAGTTGGTGATTTCACCAGTATTCAGCTTGGCCAGTTGCTCAAAGGAGAGAGCGCCGACCGGGTTGTCCTTGTGGACGATCGGTACGATGATGTCCTTGGTCATCTCGTGGAAGATCAGGTTGTCGGGAATAACAATCTCTTCGCCAGCTTTCTTGGCCGCTTTTTTAGCCGACTTGATGGCGCTCTCCAGCGGACTGGACGCGGCGGCAACGACAGCTTTGCCAGAAATCAATGCCATCATCCCTTTGCCGGTACCCACGCCGAGGACCTTGATGTCATCACCGGAAGCAGCTTTGTAATCAGTCGCACCTGGCTCCAGGAAGGCCTTTTGACAGGTGGTCGAACCCCAGACTTTGATCGTGCCGGCCATTGCCAGAGAACTGAGCAGGAACAGGCAGCAGGTGGTCAGGCTGAGAATTTTGATAAGTTGCTTCGTCATTGTTTCATTCTCCTTTGGTGTAATTGTTGACTATTTTGATCTGTAATGCTCGAATCGATCCTTTTTAATTTCCGACTAACTATTTAATCATGCGAATTAGATAGTTCTTACTTTTGCCGTGAAGATAACTATCCCCTATCTTTATTAGCGTGTCAATATTAGAAGAGTTAAATTATAAGTTAAGAAGGAGGGCTTTTCCCTTTGTGATTGTCAAAATGACGACTTTATCGCTCCAGACGCGGTGGGCAACTGCGATAGTCAATCTGATAAAATAATAAAATTACTGAATAATCGAAGTGATTGCAGCTTGTTAGGAATTTGCGGATTTGTTTGGCACGGTTTTGGCCATAGAGAGTTCCCGGACCATAATATCGACTTCCGGAGGCATGGATGAACTATCCAACCGAGATCTGCAAAAAAGTTGCGATTCTGTTGTTTCTTCTGCTGTTCTTTCTGAGCAGCGCGCTGACTGTAAGGGCGGCGGCAAAAGTAACCATGCTCAGCATGGAAAAACAGGAGAAAATTGGCAGCACCCGACTGACGTTGGAGTTTTCCGCGCTGCCCAATTTTGAGGTGATTCATAACGGCCAACGGGTCGATCTGCTGCTAAAAGATGTCTGGACCGCAGCCGAGCTGCGCAGATTGCCGGAAGATGAAACGGTGGTCAAAATTCTGCTGGCACAGAAACATCGCGACCTGCTCACGTCGATTTTGCTCCGGCGTGCTCCCAAGCAGGTCATTACCGAGTCGAAAGATAAGCCTGCCCGTATCATTATGGACCTGTACTGGGAGGGCGAAAGCAGCGCCCGCCCGGGTGTTGCCTTCCGTATTAACGATATGCCCGCCCGTAAAGCGGGGAAAAAAGCCAAAGATTATGCAAAGGAATCCCCCTGGAACGGGCGCTGGCGGCAGTTTTTTGGCGAATATCGAACCTTTTGGAAACTTAAACTGCCACTGGCGTATTCTCTCCCCTCTTTGGCTCCATTGGTCTCCGATCAAGAAAGCCCGCTTTGGCCGCTGCAGCAGTTTGCTACGGCAGAAAAGTGGTTGAGTCTGATCCGTAAATCAGGGCAGATCGATGACCTCAATAAAGAGCAGACTTATCTGCGTAACTTGTTGGTTGCCGAAGCCCAGATACGAACCATGGCGACAGCAGCAGGCCTGGCCCGGTTGCAGGTGCTGGATAGCCAGCAGGGTCCTGAACAGCTTCGTGTCGATTATTTGACAGCTTACGGGCAGGCCACCAGTGGTCAGCCATTTGTCGCCCAACTTACGGTGCAGGAACTGTTGCTGACACTACCGGCCGGCAAGCCCATTACGACCTTCAGTTATCTGCTGGCTGCTGAAACGGCGCTAGCCTCTAATCAGCATAAATTGGCACTCAAATATCTGCAGGATGAAAACCTGAATTGGCCGGACGAATTGTTGGCGGTGAAAAATTTACGCCGTGCCGATGCCCACGCGGGGTTGGGACAATTGGAGCAGGCTGTCAGCGAATATCAGGATTTGAATGATGAGCCGCGGCTTTTCGAGCACTATCTCTCTTCCCTCAATTCTGCAGCGTTCAGTGCTTACCAGCTTGGTGCCTACGATTTTTCATATCGACTGTATCGAAAATTAAGTGAGCTGGTCAAAGAGTTGCCGGGCGCTGATCTGATCCAATATGCCGCCGGGGCTTCAGCCTACGCTGCCGGTAATCTCGATTGGGGAATTATCGGTCTGCAGAAGGCCAGCCTTGATTGGCCTGCGGAAGAAGGTGGCGAGCGGGCTGAGTTGCGCCTGATCGATCATGAGCTGATGACTGGCGGCGAATATGAGCTGGCCAAGGCAGCAACCTCGTACGGGCAGGTCAATCAACGTGCAAGTGCTCGTTCAGTGCGTGAAGAAGCTGCTTTTAAACGGGCTCTGGCGCTCTACCTGTTGACCGACTTTGAGGACAGCGTTGCTGCGTTGATGAAATTCCGGCGGGATTTCGGCAGTTCCAAACTGCGCCGCGAAGCCGACCTGTTGCTATTGGAACAATTGCCAACCGTCGTGCACAGTCTGTTGTTACAGCAGCGGGAGCTGGAGGCGGTGGTGCTGGTGGAAAAGAACCGCAAATTGCTGCTGCGTGGTGGTTTTGATCGGGCTTTTCTGCACGATCTGTCTGGCGCATTCGACCGGCTTGGTCTGTATGCCCGAGCCAGTCGTGTCTTGCTCTATCTGTTCGACCAGTCGGAAAACGAAAAGCAACAGAAAGAAATATATCTGCCGCTGGCGGAATCCTTTCTCAAGCGCTCCGAATTTAACAACGCGAGCGATTATGCCAGCCGATATTTGCAGAAGTATCCCCGTGGAGAAGACAGCGGGGCCCTGTTCGGAGTTTTGCTCGACGCATTTGAGAAGCAAGGTCGTGATGATGAACTCCTCGCCTGGTTGGGGCGCAAGAATCGGCCCAGCAGTCCTGAGCTGGAAATTCGTGCTGCCTGGATCTATTGGCGGCTTGAGCAGCTCAAGGATGTGGCTAAACGTCTGGAACAGGCGCAGAAGGTCGGCGCTGAGTTTGAAGTCAAAGAAATGGCATTGCTGGCGGAAACTTACTATCGATTAAAAAAGAACAGCTCTGCAGAAAAAATATATCAACAACTGTCGGCGGACAAAAATTACGGTTCGCAGTCCCGCTATCGCCGGGCACAGCTATTACTGCGCAAGCGGGACCGACGGGCCGCGCTTAACCTTCTGAGTCAAGTGGTCGAAGAAGATGGTAACAGCTCTTGGGGGAAGTTGGCCCAGGACTTGCTCATTCAGGAAAAGTAGTAAAGAACTTTAAGAATAGTGTCAGAAAACGGGCAGGAGTTTCGTATGGCAGATTTCAGAATTACCGATCGCACCATGTCAGTCCTCAAAAAGAGTCTCGATCTGCGGGCCCAGAAGCAGCAGGTGATAGCGGGCAACATCGCTAATGCCGAAACCCCGGGTTATGAAGCACGTAAACTCACCTTTGAAGAGGATCTGCGCAAAGCGATCAGCAGCCCGGAGACCAAAATCCAGAGCAACAATCCCAAACATTTTCCGATCGGTGCCAGCGGTATTAACGGTGTTCAGGGAGAACTTACCAAGGAGCGCAACACCAACCCGGTTGGTGATGGCAACACGGTTTCTCTTGATAACGAAATGCTCGATCTGGCTGAAAACCAACTGCTGTTCGAGGCGAGCGGGCAGATTCTGAAGAAGAAGTTGTCCATGCTCAAATATGCCGCCAGTGATGGCCGGTAGTAGATAGGAGTTAATATGGATATTTTCACCACCATGAAAATCAGTGCTTCGGCGCTCAAGGCTCAGCGGGTGCGGATGAATGCTATCAGTTCCAACCTGGCCAATATCGAAACGACTCGCACTCCCGATGGCGGCCCGTACCGTAAGCGGGAAGTGATTTTTCAAAGTACCCAGCAGGATTTTGCCAGCACTCTCGATTCCCGCCTGCGGGATGCGGCTCAGGGCGTCAAGGTTTCACACATTCAGGCCAGCAGTGCCCCGCCAAAGATGGTTTATGAACCAAGCCACCCTGATGCCGACGAGCGGGGCATGGTCGCAATGCCAAACGTCAATCTGGTGGAAGAGACGGCCGATATGATGTCCGCCAGCCGGGCTTATGAAGCAAACGTTACAGTGATTAAGTCAGCCAAGCGGATGGCGCTGAAAGCTTTGGAAATCGGAAGATAGAGGTGATTTATGAGTTCAATTGCTGACATTACATTAAAATCTCATCTGCAGGGTCTTTCGGCACCGAAGACTGCTTCGGTCCCGAATATGAGTGACAAGTTTGCCGAGGCACTCAAAGGCTCAATCGCCGAGGTCAATCAGGCTCAAGTTGCCGCCGACCATGCTGCTCAACAGATTGCTGCTGGTGAAACCAAAGACCTGCACGGTGCGATGATTAAGCTGGAAGAGGCTGATATCTCATTGCGCTTAATGGTTCAGGTCCGCAACAAGGCGGTTGAAGCCTATCAGGAAATTATGCGGATGCAGGTCTAAGGCAACTGTTTATTTGAACGAACCGCAATCGATTCCGGAGGATACTATCGATGGCTGAAGAAGCATTGGAACAAGTCGCACCAACACCGACACCAGCGCAAAAGAAAACCATTCTTGATGTCCTCAAAGAGTGGTCTTTGGCGCGCAAGTTAAGCCTGATAGCTGTAACTCTGGTCAGCGTTGCACTGTTTTCCGCAATTATCATGCAGTCTCAAGTGGCCGATTACAGTCTGTTGTTCGCTAATCTGCCGAGTCGCGATGCTTCCTCGGTGGTCGAGTGGTTGAAGGACCGCAAGGTTCCTTACCGGTTGGCGGATGGTGGCAAAGATATTCTGATTCCGGCCGACAAAGTTTACGAAGCACGGATTGAGTTGGCCGGCTCCGGACTGGCTGAAGGCGGTGTCGGTTTCGAAATCTTTGACAAGCAGAGTTTCGGCATGACCGACTTTGCTCAGAAGGTCAATTATCGCCGTGCTTTGCAGGGCGAACTGATGCGCACGATTACCTCGCTCGGCCCGGTTGAGGGGGCCCGCATTCACTTGGCACTGCCGGAAAAACGGCTGTTCCGCGATCAACAACAGCAGGCCACCGCCTCAGTTATTATCAAACTCTCCTCCGGCCGTTCACTGAAAGAATCCCAACTGCAGGGGATCGTTCATCTGGTTGCCGGCAGTGTTGAAGGGTTGGAATCGGAAAACGTGACCGTGGTCGATTCGAGTGGCAAGGTTCTGTCGAAGAGCCGTTCGGACGAAGTGGCGGGACCGATGACACCGGGTATGCTCGGTTACCAGCACACCATGGAACGACGCCTTGAGACTCGCGCCCAGTCGTTGCTTGATCGCGCACTTGGTGCCGGGAATTCGCTGGTACGGGTGAATGCCGAGGTCGATTTTGACCAGCGTGAGCGGGTTGAAGAAGCAATCGACCCGAACGGTGCCGTCGTCATCAGTGAGCACATCAGCAGTGAAAAAGGCAGTTCAGAGTCTTCTGGCGGCGTGCCGGGGGTGGTCTCCAACCTTCAGTCTGACGGCAGCAATAACAATGGCACCACCCGATCTACGACCCCGTCCAGCCGGACTGAAGAAGTGGTCAATTACGAGACCAGTAAAGTGGTCAG
>CALZLE010000141.1 GCA_945788205.1 uncultured Desulfuromonadales bacterium | reverse complement strand
GGCTCAGTATCATTTACAACTGGGACACTCCCTGACCGAGCTCAAAACAGACCTCAAACATTACATATCTATCCTCACCATTGTCGTGCTGCTAACCAGCATTGGTCTCTCGCTCTGCCAATGGCTATTGTTGGGATTATTCCTCACCCCAATTAAAAAACTTTCTCAGCAGATGAACCAAACCCGGGAAGACAACCTGAAGCACAAGTTTGAACTCCCTGCCGTCACCGGAAGTGAATTTGCTGAACTCGCAGACAGCTATAACGGTTTGATCGAGCGGATAGAAGATGTTCTGCAGAGGTCGCGACAATTTGCAACCGATGTCACCCATGAACTGCGGACGCCTTTAACAATTTTACGCGGGGAAACCGAACTCGCTCTGCGCGGCGGAAAGAGCGCGGAAGATCTCCAGCAGATCCTGAATTCCAACTTGGAAGAAATCAGCCGCATGGGACATCTGGTTGATGATCTACTGCTATTGTCGAAAAGCGAGCTGGGTGAGGTCCCACTTAAAATGGAAGCCCTCAGCCTGAATGAACTCCTCGAAGAACTCTATTTTCACGGCACCATTATCGCCGAGCCGAAACAGATCAAAGTCGAGCTAAAAGCACCGGAGCAGCAGGTTAGCCTCTTTGCCGACCCCAATCGGATCCGACAGGTCTTTCTTAACCTGTTGACCAACGGAATTAAATACACCCCAGAAGGCGGAACGGTCACGATCGATTGGTCTCTGCAGGGAGAAATGGCCCGAATCATTTTCAAAGATACCGGCATCGGCATCGACAGCGAACACCAGCAACATATCTTCGATCGCTTTTATAGAATTAACAAAACCGGCAATCGTAATGATGGCGGTTCAGGCTTGGGGTTGGCGATAGCCAAGTGGCTGATCGAAGCCCATGGTGGCTCCGTAATGGTTTGTTCGGCCCCCGGCCAGGGCAGCAGTTTTGCTATTCTATTGCCGCTAACTCATAAACCTGACACGCAAAAACCGAACGAGCCGCTTTAATAATATTTTTTTAGGTTCACTTTTAGCGACTGCTGTTATATACATCTTACGAAACCTCTTCGGAGGTTTCGCGCCCCGAAGACCTCCCCCCCCTCCAGGTCTTTGGGGCGTTTTTATTTCTGCACCCCCCTTATCAAATCGTGTCCTCTCGTATAACCTTTATCCGGATAAGACAACTGCGAGAGCCACACTTGAGAACTATCCTGTTCCATTGGAGGAGTCATGACCCGCCATTTCCAACCCCGTCCTGTTTTTCTGGCAGATTCATTTATGCTACCTGTCGGAAAATACAACGGCAAGCACCGCAGTCAACGCAGTTTTCTTGAACTGGTTGATGCCCTGAACCCACTGTTAGATAGTGCCCCGGTCAACAAAGAACAGATCGGCTGCGTGGTCGTTGGCAGTCAGAATCCTTTTGCCTTTTCCGGTATCGACAACGTCGCCGCCAAAATCTCCGGACGACTGGGGATCAGCGGGGCCAAATCGCTATTGGTGGATACAGCTTCGTCTTCCGGGGCAAGTGCTTTTGAAGCGGCCTATCTTGAGATTGCCTCCGGTCAGCATGACCATGTTCTGGCGGTCGGCATCCAAAAAATGAGCGATGTTTCCACCAGCAGAGCAACTGAAATTGTGGCCGGAGTTATCGATCGAGATGAGGCGGAATATGGCCTGACCATGCCGGCCTGCGGGGCACTGGTCGCCCAATCTTTGATGGCAGAATTCGGCTTAAATGAACAGGAGTGGACAAACTATTCGGCCCGCTGGACTGAACGGGCACAGTCTTACGCCGCACAGAACCCGAATGCCCACTTTGACTATGAAATACCGACCGAGCAGTACTTTGCCGACATCGAACAGGGGAAGAATTATCTTTATTACAATCCACTGCGTTACTACGATTTCTGTCCCATGTCGGATGGCATCGCCGCCTGCTTGCTGACCGCTAAGGAAAATCGGGTGCGAGTTGCCGGCGTCGGATCGGGAACCGACATACCGACCATCGCCGATCGACTAACCTACACCAGTTTCCCCGCAACCCTCATCGCCCTGCGCCAAGCCCTTGGTTTGGCCGGCCTGAACAGCTTGCAACAGCTTGAGGGGCAGATCCACATAAACATGCACGACCCCTTCAACGGTTTTGGACCGGTCAACCTGGTCGATCTGGGGGTGGTTCCCCGTGAACGCCTCTTCGAGGGCCTCCTCGATCCGACATTAACCGGGCCAAACGGCAGTTTTCCAACCAACCTCACCGGTGGACTTAAAGGCCGCGGCCACCCCCTTGGCGCCACTGGCATGGTGCAGATTGTTGAAAACCATCAACTCCTGTGTCAGGGCAAATATGCAGCAGGCCTTTCCCACTCTATCGGAGGACCGATCAACAACAATGTTGTTGTTCTGCTGGAAGAGAATCAACACTACCAAAACCGGAACCCGGCCCCCTACAAGGCGGACAAAAACATTCTGCTCGGACAATTGAAACCACCACATATTAACCTTGAAGCGGTGCTTGGCAAAGAGCACAAATGTACTGGTCGCCTGCTGGCCAAAACCTCCCGTTTCGATTTCCGGACGGGCAATCCACAGCGGACACTCCTGCTCTTCTCTACCGATTTCGATAAGCGGCAGTATCGCTTTTTGATCGGTGTCGATCCACAGTCAGCAACGTCTCTCGAAGGTTTAGCAGCAGGTGAAAAGATTGCCTTGCGTCAAGAGGATGGTGAGCTGCGTGTCAACGACGTGCCGATTCGCCGCTTCTACCGAAAAACCATCGAAGGAGTGGTCGAGCTGGCAGATAGCGCATTCCGTCAGTTGCGGCGTAAGAAGTGATAATTATTGGTCAAAACAACAGATCTATCTGCGCATCTGCACAGTGCATTCAGACAAGTATCGTGTTAGGTTACGCAAATGCGCATTACCGTTAAACAACAGGTGCTGCTGGCACCCGCAACTGTTCTGCTGCTGTTGATTCTGTTACTCGGGTTCATGCATTACACCTATTGGGACCTGACAACGAAACGGCAGGAAGCAAAAGCGATCGGTGGCACCTTCATTGCCCTCGCCGAAGCAGATATGACCGCCCGCCGGCTGCATGTCATTGTCCGCACCCTGCAACACACCGGTATGGCCGCCCCGGAAGACATGGCCCTGATCACCGACCTTTACGACCGACTGGCCTCTGCGATCGAGCGGATTAAGCCTTTTGGTCCGCTTAAAGAAACCAATGATATAGAGCTCCTCCGTTCGCTGGTCAGCAAATTCAACCCGGCCACCGGCATGGACCCGGACAAAACAGCAGAAAACTTTGCCCGCTTTCGCGCTCAGCTGTCGAACCTCTCCAACACCACCCAGGTCCACCGCAACAAACTCCGCCACTCACATGGGCAGGATATTGGTCAACTCGTTGAACACACGGTTCTGGTCTCTATTTCTGTGCTGGCTCTAGCTATCCTGCTTTGTCTGTTGGTCGCCGTCTATTTCAGCCGGCGAATTTTCAACCGAATTCAGAAACTTTCTGACAATGCGGGACGGATTGCGGCCGGAGACCTCGAACTGCCACCAGCCCCTGATCACATTGGTGACGAGCTGGACGCCCTGGCAGTCTCAATTAATCGGATGACGACCCGACTGATCAAGGTTGTCGGTACCGAAAAGCTACTCGAAGGGGCCGAAGAAGAACGCCGCAGAATTGCCATGGATTTGCACGATCAATCGCTGGCCGACTTGTCGTCGGTCCTGCGCGGGCTGCAAACGCTCGCTGCCAAAGCCCCTGATCAGAGCACGGAACACAGCGTCATCACCCTGGAGCAAGACCTAAGTCACGCAGTGACTAACCTGCGCGACATCATGAACAATCTGCACCCTCAGACTCTAGATATTCTTGGCTTGGGGGCTGCAATAGAAGCCCACCT
>CALZLE010000140.1 GCA_945788205.1 uncultured Desulfuromonadales bacterium | reverse complement strand
AGTAACGGACGCACAGCGGAAAATTTTGTTGTTGCGAAATTGCTCATTGATTCAGGGGTATTTGTTTGCAAAGACGATGTCAGTGACCGATTTGAACAGTTTTATACAAAAAAACTGACCACCTCAGGTAAATTGAAACGCTCAGCTTCGCAGATCATCCAAGGTGACGATGGCGTAAATATCCCGGCGCTGCGACTTATTGATGATGACCGCGCTGCCGACCAACATCGCCTCCGCTTGATCGATGATCTCTTCAATCGCCTTCAGAGTCGAACCTTTAGCGAAGAAATCATCGATAAACAGTACCCGCTCTTTTGGCCGGAGGACTTCTTTGGCAACATACAGGGTGGTCGACTCCTCCTTGGTGAAGGAGTAGCTGGCTGCTGCATAGTGCTGCCCCATTGTCAGCGGGCGTTTTTTCTTGGCGTAAACAAAGGAGACGCCGAGCATTCCAGCGACTGCTTGCGCCAGCATGATCCCGCTTGTTTCCGCGGTCAGCACTTTCTCGATCGCTTTTTCGGTGAAGTGAGTGGCTATGTCAGCAGCGAGCAAATCGATCAGTTGCGGATCGACCATATGATTGAGAAACCGATCGACTTTGATGACCTCACCTTCAACACGGCCTTCACGTCTGATCCGTTCCAGTAGTGTTTGAGTGGCGTATTTCATTTGCGATCCTCCCGATCATAAGGTAACCCAAGGCTCTCCGGTTGTTGGCTGGCGCCTTTCTGCAGGCGCATAGTCGAGACAACCAGAACAACGATGGTAAAAAAGTAGGGCAACATCTGCAGGATGTGTGCACTGACGGTGGTGCCCATGGCCTGAAAACGCAATTGCATGGCGGTGATGCCACCAAACAGGTAGGCGCCGAGCATCGCTTTGGGACTCGACCAGCCTGCAAAGATAACCAGCGCCACGGCGATCCAGCCACGCCCGGCCGACATGTTTTCAATCCACATCGGTGTCGAGGCCAAACTCAAATAAGCCCCGCCAATCCCGACGATCCCGGAACCGACGGTCACGGCAAGAAATTTGTAGAGGTTGACTGGCACACCGCAGGTGTCAGCTGCCGCGGGATTTTCTCCCAAAGTGCGCACCGCCAGTCCCCAGCGGGTGCGGTAGAAGAAGAACCAGATTATAAAAACCAGCAGAAAGCTGAAGTAGATCAGCAGATTCTGGTTGAAGACTGCTTTCCCGACGACCGGTAAATCTGAGAGTAGCGGGATCGCGACCCGCTCGAAGCCCGCGATGGTCTGTCCGACCATCCCTTTACCGAAGAGGGCGGTAATGCCGATGCCGAACATGGTCATCGCCAGACCGCTGACGATCTGGTTGCCGCGGAGCTGTACGGTAATAACAGCGTGGATACTCCCAGCAAGAAAGGTGACGATAAAGGCGGCCAGCACGCCGACCAGCAGGGAACCACTGGCGTGGGTGCCGGCAAATCCGGCCAGTGCGCCGATCAACATCAGCCCTTCGATGCCGAGGTTGATGATCCCGGCCCGCTCGTTGATGATCGCTCCCAGAGTGGCGAACAGGATCGGGGTGCCGGCACGGACGGTGGCGTCGAGGAGTATCTCAAGCATACTTGCCACCTTTGACCAGTTTGATCCGATACTGCACGAAGAAATCGGACGCCAGCAGGAAGAACAGGATCAAACCTTGAAAGGCATAGACCAGCGCGATAGGCAGCTGCCAGTAGATCTGCAGGCTGTCACCACCGACCAGCAGCACACCCATCAGGAAGGAGACGATCACCACGCCAATGGCACTGCGTTTAGCGAGCCAGGCGATGATGATCGCTGTGTAGCCGTAGCCTGGAGAAATGCCATGCTGCAGCCGGTGCTGTAGACCCGCGACCTCGCTGAACCCGGCGACTCCGGCAATGGCACCGCTTAAAAACAGCACCATGAAGATGGTCGTTCCGGTCTTCATCCCGGCGTACTGGGCCGCCTTCGGATTGCTGCCGATCACCTTGATTTGGTAACCCCAGACGGTACGTTCCATAAACAGATAAAGGACCAGGGCGACAAACAGGGCGAGGAAGAAGCCGCTGTGCAGGCGGGTGTCGAAATATTCCGCGAGCCGGGCGCTATCTGTAAACTGTGCTGTGAGCGGAAAGTTGAACCCTTTCGGGTCTTTCCAGGGACCGTAAACCAAGTAATCGACAAAGAGGATGGCGATGTAGTTCATCAGCAGGGTGACGATGACCTCGTTGACCTGCCAGCGCGCGCGCAAGAAGCCGGCCACCCCGGCCCAGCTGCCACCGGCAATAAAGGCCGCGGTGAACATCAGCAACAACATCAGCCAGTGATTGTCGATGCCGGAGAACAGCGCCACGCCACTGGCGGCCATAGCGCCGATGTAGATCTGTCCCTCGGCACCGATATTCCAGATCTGCATGCGGAAAGCCAGTGAAACGCCGAGCCCGGCGAAGATCAACGGGGTGGTTTTGACCAGAGTTTCCGAGAGTCCGTACATCGACCCGAGCGACTCGACGATGATATCTTTGTAGGCGGCCAGTGGGTCGACACCGCTGGCGAGCAGCAGGAATCCGGCGACAAACAGGGCGACCGCGATCGACCCAATCGGGGTTAAAAAACGGAGCAGCGGGCTCGATATTTCACGGCGTTCGGTGACCAGCTTCATACGGCCCCCCCCTGCTTTTCGCCACTCATCATCAGACCGATTTCTTCACGGGTGGTGTTGCGCGGATCGACATAGCCGACCAGCTGACCGCGGAACATGACCGCGATTCGATCGCTTAACTTCAACAGCTCGTCGAGGTCTTCTGCAATCAGAATCGTGCCCATCCCTTGGTCGGCACCATCGGCGATCACTTTGTGTACATATTCGGCGCTGCCGATATCGAGACCGCGGGTCGGATAGAGGGCGACCAGCACGGCCGGTTTTTCAGACAGCTCGCGGGCAATAATCACTTTTTGGATGTTGCCGCCCGACAGGTAGCGGATCGGTGTGCCGTCCGGGCCTGATTTGATGGCAAACTGTTCGATCTTCTCATTGGCGTTGCGCCGGATCGCTTTTTTGTCCTGAAAAATCCAGCGGCTGAAGGCCCCGTTCTTGAAGCTCTTCATGATCAGATTGTCATCAACGCTCATGTCGGGGGCGATGCCGATACTTTTTCGGTCTTCCGGGATGTGCGCAATTCCAGCAATGTATGATTTTTTCGCGTCGCTGCTGGTGATGTCCTGGCCTTTGGCCATAATCCTTCCCTGGCTGGCAGTTTTGAGCCCGGTGAGGACTTCGGCTAGTGCTTTCTGACCGTTTCCGGCAACCCCGGCAATGCCGAGAATTTCGCCTTTTTTCAGCTCTAAATCGAAACTGTCCAGATCTGCCAAACCACGGTCGTTGCGGACCGAGAGTTGCTGGATCTCGAGGACGATTTCGTCTGACATTTGCAAGTTTTTCTGCCACTGAGGAATTTTATCGTCACCGATCATCAGCGAAGCGAGCTTGTTTTCATCGAACTCGTCGCGTTTCAAACTGGTGATGCTGTGACCTTTTTTCAGAATGGTAACTCGATCGGAAATCTGCATCACCTCGCGCATCTTGTGAGAAATGAAGATGATGCTTTTTCCCTGATTTTTCAAGCGTTCGAGAACTGCGAAGAGCCGATCAGCTTCTTGCGGAGTCAGCACAGCGGTCGGTTCATCAAGGATCAGCAAGCGACAGTCACGCATTAGCAATTTAATCAGCTCTATCCACTGCTGGGCGCCGATGGAGAGTTTCCAGACCGGCATATCGAGGTCAAGTTCCAGACCGAACTCATCGATCAGGTTTTGCACTTTAGTCTGATATTTTTTTCGATTGAACAGGTTCGGAACATTGTCGAGAGCCAGCAGGATGTTCTCAAACACCGAGTGGGCCGGGACCAGCATAAAATGCTGGTGAACCATGCCGATACCGTAGGCGAGGGAGTCGCGGGGACTGGTAAGGCTGATCTTTTCTCCGTCGATACGGATTTCGCCTCGGTCCGGATGATAAAGCCCGGTGAGAACATTCATCAAGGTGCTTTTGCCGGCACCATTTTCACCCAGCAGCGTATGGATTTCTCCGCTGGCGACAGAAAAGGAAACATCGTCAAGGGCGACGACTCCGGGGAAGGTTTTACGAATATGTTCAATCCGCAGAAAATCGGCCATCGATTCCAACGACATAAAAGAAAAGGCACGCCCTACTTAGGACGCGCCTTTTCCGCAGAGCAGAATTATTTGGGAATGGTTCCCTGAACTCCTTGGACAAAGTAGCTCATGCCGAGCAATTCACCGTCGCTGTGAGTTTTTCCGGCCGCAACCACAATATTGCCGCCTTGGTCATTAATCGGTCCGGCGAAGGGGTGTAGTTTTCCCTCTTTGATCGCGGCAGCTTTTTTCATGACCAGGGCCTGTACATCGGCGGGGACCTTGGGGTTGAAGTCCGCCAGCTCAACTAATCCTTCTTTCATGCCGTCCCAGATTTGCGATGACTTCCAAGTCCCCTCGCTGACCTCTTTGGCCAACTTAGTGTAGAGCGCACCCCAATTCCAGATGGGGGCAGTCAGGAAGGCGTTGGGCGCAAAGTGGCGCATGTCCGAGTTGTAGCCGATAACAAAGGCTCCACGCTTTTCAGCTGCCTGTAAGGTTGCGGGGGTGTCTTGGTGCATTGCAAGCACGTCGGCACCGACGTCAAGCAGGCTGTTGGCGGCTTCTAACTCGAGGCCTGGATCAAGCCAAGTTTGAGTCCAGACGACCTTTACGGTAGCTTGTGGGTTGACGCTCTGCACGCCGAGGGCGAAAGCATTGATACCACGAATAACTTCCGGGATAGGGAAGGCGGCGGCATAACCGATGATGTTTTTCTTGGTCATCTTGCCGGCGACAATCCCAGACAGGTAGCGTGGTTCGTACATCCGGCCAAAGTAGGTACCGACGTTTTCAGCAGTTTTGAAACCGGAGCAGTGCATGAAAACCACATCTTTGTTGCGTTTGGCGACGTCGATGGTGGCGTCCATATAGCCGAAGCTGGTGGTGAAAACAAGGTTGGAGCCCTTGCGAACCAAACCGTTTATGACTTTTGCCGATGCAGCACCTTCTGGAACGGATTCAATATAAGTTGAGTTCTCTTTGACGAAGGGCAGTTTCTCCATCTCTTTGCGGCCCTCATCATGGGCGTAGGTCCAACCAGCATCTCCGACCGGGCCAACATAAATGAAGCCAGCTTTGATTTCTTTTGCTGCAAAGCTGTTGCTGCACAGGCAAGTGGCCAACAGGAGCATTATCAATAGAGCAGTTTTATTCATTGCATCAACCCTTTCTGGTTCTGCTGAAGAAGGACGGTTTGAAGATTCTATTTAGATCAGGCCGCTCAACGCTGTCAAGCACTGCGAAATTAAAATGAGATTCAACGAATCATGGCGCCTGAAACTTGCTGTCGATGTTATTTTTGATCCACTTTCCATCCCACCATTCGAGAGGTTGCACAGCGATGCCGGATACAAAGACGCCGAAGTGCAGATGGTCGCCACCAGCCATGCCGGTGGCACCGCTCCGGCCAATCGCCTGGCCGCGGGTCACCATGTCGCCCGGCTGAACTTCAAGCTGACTCATATGCGCATAGAGAGTTTGCAGCCCGAGACCATGATCGATAACCACGCAGAGGCCGTAGATGCCGAGATAGTCAGCCCAGACCACTTCACCGTCGTTGGCTGCTTCGATTTTTGCTTGAGCAACTGAGGCCAGATCGTAGCCGAGATGGACCGCTTTATCGACCTGCTTGCCCTCGTAGTAATAGCGTCGATGATCTGCGAATAGTGCCAGAGCGGAAGCGCCACGCATTTGCAGGAACTTTCCCTGCCAAAGAGGTGCTTCGGCGGTTTCTTTTGCCAGCTCTGCCATTTTTGCCCGGTTTTGCCGGCGGATTTCGCCATTCACATAAAGATAGGTGTTGAGCTCGTCACCCGGCTCCGGAACCATCGATTCAAACTCTGGAGCTTTCTGTTGCAGGAAGCTTTTGCTCAGATTGATTTTCCGCTGGCGGAACTTTTTATTGTTGGCGCGGTAATAAATCCCGGCCTGTCTCTCGTTACCAGCCAAATCGACAGCAACAACCCGAGGAATGAACTGGCTCTCCTTCATGTCGAAGGGGTAGGCAATCAGACTTGCGTAGGCACCGGAATCCTGCATAAAGGCTGGAAAAAACAGATCACCTACCTGAACGCCAGTCTTCTCGACCTCTTCGTTGAGGCGAAAGACCACCAGACCACTGCCGCCCTTGGTAAAGTTATGTGCCTTACTGAGAATCGAGATGATCGGTGGGCGTGTGTCGTAGGTCAATGGAAATGTCTGTTTATTGAGATTTCCTTTGCCAAGGTGATAGATCGAACGATCAACAGTCACAACTTCGATTTCAAAAGCGCCCTGTTTCGGTTTCAGTGAGCCGATGTTCAGCTCGATATCGATCTGTTTCGACTCGAGTGGAGCGTCCTGATTGACCAACGGCATGCGGTTGCCGTTCTGAATGACCGTGACTTGAACCCGTTTAATCCCGGTTCCTTCATCGGTTAAGGTCAGTGACAAAGGTGATTTCGCTGAAATCGGACCGCTTGATGGCATCAAGCTGATGGTCGGGCCCTCGGTGTCCCGAAAATAGTAAATGGTCGCAGCGATAATGCAGCCAAGAATAACCAGAAGAAAGAATTTCTTTAGTGATTTCAATGTTTAGCCTCGTTCGAATTAGTCATTTGGGATGTGACAAAAAAAATTGATCGTCACAGTTCATTAGTACTGTGACGATCAGCTTTTGATTCTCGGCTTTGGGCCAGATTTTGTCAAGAGGCTTCAGGCGTGAATCGCCTCCCCATTTACGGCCAGCGCGGCTTCTTTGATCGCCTCTGCAAGTGTTGGATGCGCGTGGCAGGTCACGGCCAGATCATGGATGCTGCCGCCGAAAGAAAGCACCGTGGTCGCTTCGGCAATTAATTCTGAAGCATGCGGGCCGACAATATGGATACCGAGGATTCTTCCGGTCTCAGGGGCGGCCAGCACTTTGACAAATCCTTCGCTCGAACCGCTGGCGAGGGCTCGCCCACTGGCGGAAAAAAAGAACTTGCCCGCTTTATACGGAATGTCGTCGCGTTTCAAGCCGGCTTCACTACGGCCGACCGAAGCCACCTCCGGCCAGGTGTAAGTGACGCTGGGAATGGCCCCGTAATTCACCGCAGATTTCTGTCCGGCGAGACGTTCGGCAAAGACCACTCCTTCCTCGCTCGCCTTGTGGGCCAGCATCGGTCCATCGATCAGGTCACCGATGGCATAGATGCCGGGAGCCGCAGTCTGGTAATTTTCATCGACATCAAGTTGCCCCTGTTGATTGGTTTTGAGGTCGACATTTTCCAGACCAAGGCCAGTGGTTTGTGCGCGACGACCGGTAGCAACCAGCACCTTGTCACAGGTCAGTTGCTGTTCACCTTTTTCTGTGCTGAGAGTGGCGATGATTCCATCAGCCGTGTTTTCAATCTTTTCCAGTTTGGTTTTCAGGTGGATCGTCAGTCCCTGTTTTTTCAGGCTGCGCTGCAGCATCTGGGCGAGTTGCGGATCGCTGAGCGGCAGAAGTTGCGGCAGCATTTCGACGACAGTGACTTCTGAGCCGAGGCGGCTCCAGACCGAGCCCATCTCCAGTCCAATCACTCCACCACCAACCACCAGCAGGCGTCTCGGTACTTCGCTCAGGCTCAGGGCATCGCGAGCACTGATGACGGTTTCGCCATCAAACTTCAGGTGTGGCAGTTCAATCGCATCGCTGCCGGTGGCGAGCAGGACCGATTTGGCTGCGAGTTGCTGATCACCAACAGTGACTTTTTGTCGTTCGTCAGCTTTTCCAGCAAGAACCGCCTGTCCGGAAAAGACGCTGATTTTATTCTTTTTCATCAGGCCACTGATGCCGCCGGTCAGCTTGCTGACAATCCCCTCTTTGCGGGCCATCATTTTATCCAGATTCAGGGTCGCATTGAGAATTTCGATGCCGTGCTCCACAAGTTCGTTGTTGACCTTGGCGAACTGTTCACTCGACTCAAGCAGCGCTTTGCTGGGGATGCAGCCTTCGTTCAGACAGACACCGCCCAGAGTCGAACGTTTTTCGACGATCGCGACAGTGAAACCGAGCTGTGCTGCACGGATTGCAGCCACGTAGCCGCCGGGGCCAGCACCAATCACGATCAGATCGAAATTTTCATCAGCCATTTATTTACTCCTAAAATAACGCTGCAGGAAAGCCGCAGTAGAATTACATCTCCAGTAACATCTCTTCCGGGTCTTCAATGTAGGTCTTGATCTGTTTGAGAAAACCGACTGCCTGCTGCCCGTCGATAATTCGGTGATCGTAACTCAGAGCGATGTTCATAATCGGGCGGACGACAATTTCACCGTCGATAACCACCGGCCGATCTTTGATTGCATGCATGCCGAGAATGCCGCTCTGTGGTGGGTTGAGTAACGGGGTCGAAAGGACGGAACCGTAAATGCCACCGTTGCTGATGGTGAAGGTGCCACCCTGCAGTTCGTCGAGGCTCAACTTGCCACTCTGTGCTTTTTCGGCGAAGCCGCGGATGGTTTTTTCGATCTCGTCAAAATGCAGCCGGTCGGCATCACGAATCACTGGAACAACCAGCCCCCGCTTGCTGCCGACGGCGACGCCGATATCGTAGTAGTTATGATAGATAAAGTCGCTGCCATCGATCCGGGCGTTGACCTCTGGAAAATCTTTTAACGCTTCGGCGCAGGCCTTGACGAAAAAGGACATGAAACCGAGCGGGACACCATGTTTTTTCTGGAACGATTCCTTGTGGCTGTTGCGTAGAGTGATGACCCGCAGCATGTCGATTTCGTTGAAGGTGGTCAGCATTGCGGTCTGCTGTCTGGCCATCAGCAGTCGTTCAGCGATTTTTTTGCGGATCTGGGTCATCGGTACGCGCTTGATGCGATCCTCATCCACCGCGGCTGTTGTTGTTTCTGTCCTTGTGGCTGGTTCAATTGGGGGAGCGGGAGCCGGTGCTGCTTTCTCCTCTGTCGCCGCAGGCAGATCATCGACCAGGATCCGGCCGTCGCGGCCACTGCCGTTGACAGTGCTCAGATCAACGCCCCGTTCTGCGGCGAGTTTTGGCACTGCGGGATTAACCGGAGGCAGCTCCTCGGAGGTTAGAGCCTGTTCGGCCGTTTGTTCTTGCGCTGCGGTTGCTCCGACAGCGGTTTCATCGATCCGTCCGATCACGGCACCGATTTTAATCGTTTCACCCTGTTGGGCGAGGATGGTCAGCTTGCCGGAGGCTTCCGCGTTCAGCTCGACGTTCACCTTTTCGGTCTCCAGCTCCAGCAACAGATCATCCTTTTCGACCTGTTCACCATCCTGTTTAAACCATTCGCCGATTTCCGCTTCAATAATCGATTCGCCGACCTGTGGAACAATAATATCCATTTAACCCTCTATTCTTTCGAGAAAGCTTGTTCAAGTATGTGTTGCTGTTCAAGTTTGTGAACTCTGTGAGAACCGACTGCCGGACTGGCTGAGCGCTTTCTGCCGACATAAGTCGGCTCGGGGTCGAAAATTTCCGTCAGCTGTGGGCGCAGATGATCCCAGCCTCCGCCGTTGCCGGACTCTTCCTGCACCCAGAAGTATTCGGTCTGCTCAGAATATGGAGCGGTGATTTCCATCAAGAGATCACGATGCAGAGGGAACAACTGTTCAACGCGGATGATGGCAACGTCGTCACAATTCTGCTGTTGCCGATAATCGAGCAGATCATAATAGATTTTGCCGCTGCAGAGCAGCACCCGACGACAGTCTTTTGCTGGTAATTGATCTGGAATGATTTCCTGGAATTTTCCGGTCGAGAAATCATTCATGGTTGATGTGCAGGCCGGGTGCCGGAGCAGCGCTTTGGGGGTGAAGACGATCAGCGGTCGACGATAGGGTGCAGTGACCTGTCGGCGCAGCAAGTGGAACAGCTGTGCCGGAGTGCTCGGATTGACGATCAGCATGTTGTTGTCGGCGCAGAGTTGCAGGTAGCGTTCGATCCGGGCGCTGGAATGTTCGGGTCCCTGGCCTTCGTAACCATGTGGCAGAAACATCACCAGTCCACTGGAACGATCCCACTTGGTCATGCTGCTGGCAATAAACTGATCGATGATCACTTGCGCACCGTTGGCAAAATCGCCGAACTGCGCTTCCCAGATAGTCAGGTCGTTCGGTGTTTCAAGCGAGTACCCGTAATCGAAGCCGAGCACGGCAAACTCGGAGAGCATGCTGTTGTAGATGGTGAAGTGGCCGCTCGATTGATGGGCAAATTCATCGAGTGGCGTGTACGGTTTGCCGGTGGCTTTGTCAGACAGAGTTGCATGGCGGTGGTTGAAGGTGCCGCGCCGGGAATCCTGACCGGAGACACGGATACAGATGCCTTCTGCGACCAGACTGGCAAAGGCGAGTGTTTCGGCGGTCCCCCAGTCAATTTTTTCACCAGTTTCGACTGCGCTCCGTCGTTTTTTGAGCAGCGTTTCGATCTTGCGATGCGGAGTGAAGCTTTCCGGCAGGGTGGTGATGGTGGTGATCTGTTTGATCAGGGTCTGCTGATCGACCGCAGTCTCCACTGGCGCAAAGCTGAACTCACGCTGAATGTTAGACCATTTTTTCAGAAAGCCTTCTTCCCGTTTCTGCGCAGGTTGTTCGAGGGCTGTTTCAAGTTCTTGATCGACATCAGCAGCTAGCTGCTTGATCTCTTCGAGCGGGACGCCTTCTTCCAGTAATTGTGACTGATAGAGATTGGCCGTTGGCAATTGGTTGCGGATCTTTTCGTACATCATCGGCTGGGTGAAAAATGGCTCGTCCCCTTCGTTGTGTCCGTGACGACGATAGCAGATAACTTCGATGACCACGTCTTTGCGGAACTCTTGGCGGAATTCCAACGCAATATTGGCGGCCTGCAGTAATGCTTCCGGGTCATCACCGTGAACGTGGATGATTGGTGACATCAACATTTTGGCGATATCGGTCGGGTAGCAGGTTGAACGAGCATCAACCGGCAGGGTGGTGAAGCCGATCTGGTTATTGATGACGATATGCAGCGTGCCGCCGGTCTTGTAGCCTTCCAGCTGCGAAAGATTGAGGACTTCGGCAACGACTCCCTGTCCGGCAAATGCCGCATCGCCGTGAATTAACAGCGGCAGCACCAGTTGTTGGCCATCCCCCTCCAGCCGTTCCTGCCGGGCCCGGGATTTGCCTTCGACGACCGGATCAACTGCTTCAAGGTGACTCGGGTTCGAAGCGAGGGACAGATGGATTTTTTTGTCACCGTAGGTTCGGTCACTTGAATAGCCTTTGTGATACTTAACATCTCCCTCGCCAACGATCTTGAAGGTTTCATTGTCGGCAAACTCGGCAAAGATGTTTTCCAACGGTTTGTCGTATATATTGGCCATCACGTTCAGTCGGCCACGGTGGGCCATGCCGATGATGATATGTTCCAAAGACAATCCAGCGGCATGTTCGATAATATGGTCGAGCAGCGGGATGACCGATTCGGCACCTTCCAACGAAAATCGTTTTTGACCGACAAATTTGCGGTGAATAAAGGTTTCAAACTTGGTTGCCTGAAACAGCTTCTTCAGGGTGGCGAGTTTCTTTTCGCGACTCAGCTGCAGGCGATTGCGTGAGCCTTCCATTTTATCCTGTAGCCATTTGCGCTCTTCGACAATCGGAATGTGGGTAAATTCAATGCCGAGAGACCGGCAGTAGGTTTCACGCAGGACGGCAATAATCTCTTTTAGGGGCGCGTTCGGCAGGATAAAATTGTCGGTGGCAAAACTCCGCTCAAGATCTTTTTCGCTCAAGCCAAATTCGCTCAGCTGCAAGCGGGGATGGTGCAGCTCGCAGGGGGTGAGCGGATCGACGCAGGCATAACTGTGCCCGATATCCCGATAGCGCCGAATCAGCGATTGGACCGCTGCAGGTTTGTGGTCCGGGGCCTGAGAGTGATCGGTGCCCAGTTCGAAACCTTGAAAGAATGAACGCCATTCTTGCGGAATCTGTTGCGGATCCTCCAGGTAAAGTTGGTACTGAGCTTCGATCCATTGTGGGCTGATGTTGTCTGTGGAGGTCATCTGTTAACTATCCCTTGACTCAGAAATTTCAGATTAGTGATCGGTCGCCGAATCAAGTATAGAGCAGCTGTCGCTGAGCCGCAATAAGGCTGGGAAATAACAGGAATTTTAAGGGGCGAAAAACTAATATTAGAATGGGGCTGGCCACATTGACATTAAGATTTTACTAATGTTATATTTGATCAAAATGAAGAAGAGACATTGTTGTTAAAATTTTTACGTTTCTCAGCTGGAAAGGAGTCGGTCATGGAAGTCTCGGGAGCAATGAATATCGCTGCTCAGGAAGTGGCCATAAACAAAACACAGGCAGGATATGATGTTTTGACCAAGACCCTGCAAAAAGCAGAACCGGTTGGTCAGAATGATCAGCAACGAATGGAGATTGCTGAGCAGACTGGTAAGGGGATGAACATCGATATCAAAGCCTGACCGATTTTTTCACATCAAACTAAAGCCCATTGGATCGTTTCAGTGGGCTTTTTTTATTTTCTGCCCTGTTCGTTTTCTGGTATCTCGCAGGGATATCCATTTTCATCAAGCCTTACGAACGTCACTCTGGTGCTGAAGACTTCTTTCTCTTCGGTCGCGCCCGGCTCGTCCGCCAGAACAACCACGAGGTAGATTACTGATGTTTTGCCCCGCTCGGCATATTCCATGTGATAGCGCAGGATGGCACCATTTTCGACCGGTAGCTTGAAATGACAGGCATCCATATTGATGGTGACAAAAGTGCAGCCAGGGAAATCGCGGGTCGCCGCCATCCAGGCGTTTTCATCGACCCATTTCAGCATGACACCGCCGAACAGGTAGCCGTGGTGATTCAAATGTTCCGGTCGAACCAGAGTGAAATTATCCATGTTACAGGCTCCTTGCTTTAAACTGCTCTTCTGCATGATAGGAAGAGCGGACCAGCGGGCCAGCTTCTATGTGCTCGAAGCCAAGCTCTCTGCCTCTGTCTGCCAACTGGGTAAATTCATCCGGAGTGACAAACCGCTGAACCGGGTAGTGGTCTGCGGTTGGGGCCAGGTATTGTCCGAGGGTGAGAATTTGACATTGATGGTCGCGCAGGTCCCGCATCACCCGCAAGATTTCTTCCTCAGCTTCACCCATGCCGAGCATCAGCCCTGATTTGGTGATGATGGCAGGCGATAGTTTACGGATTTGCGACAGGACTTCGAGAGAGCGGCGATATTCTGCCTCGGGCCGAACGTCTGAATAGAGTCGTGGCACCGTTTCGATATTGTGACCCAGGATGTCAGGCGCAGCGGCGACGATTGCGGCCAACGCTGACCAGTTCCCCTGCAGGTCGGGGATCAGTAGTTCGACGCGACACTCCGGGGCCTGCTGGCGAATCTGTTCAACCAGCGCGACGAAATGACTGGCGCCGCCATCAGGCAGATCGTCACGTGTGACCGAAGTGATGACCGCATGTTTCAGCTCCAGTTCAGTAATTGCAGTGGCGACTTTGGCCGGCTCTTGCGGGTCAGGCGGCAGGAGCGCCTCACTGGCAACATTGCAGAAACGGCAGTGGCGGCTGCAGTTGCTGCCGAGGATCATAAATGTGGCGGTGCCCTTGCTCCAGCATTCGCCCTGATTCGGGCAGGCGGCACTGCGACAGACAGAGTTCAGCCCTTGCTGTCGGTGGTAGCGGTCAATCCGTGCATAATCGCGACCAGCGGGAAATTTAACTTTCAACCACTCTGGTTTGCGAAGCGTTGGTTTGGGCATAGTTTAACTTTCCGAACGATGGATTTAACGTCGAGAACAGCATAGCATGTTGGGCGCATATAAAAAAACGGGGCCCGGTCGCAAATTGCGATCGGGCCCCATCAATTTTCGGTTTTAGGTGTTTCTACATCGGTTCAAAATTCGATTTATCGACACCACAAAGGGGGCAACCCCAATCATCCGGGATATCGTCAAAGCTGGTCCCGGGAGCGATGCCGTTGTCGGGGTCACCCAACTCCGGATCATAAACGTAGTCACAGATAATGCAGCGGTACTTGTCCATTGGAACCTCCATGAGGGTTAAATTTTGCCGACTTTAACAGATCGACCAAAACATGACAAGTATGGTTATCAATTATTTTTGCACCGCTGATTTTAGATCATTTCTAAAACCGCTGCGACGGCCTTTTCGATCCCTTCTGCAGCTTCACTGATGTTGCCGGCCAGCATGTAGGCT